>CALLJI010000207.1 GCA_938091475.1 uncultured Caldimicrobium sp.
AGGGTGGAAAGATGAGAAGTGATAAAATCAAAAAGGGAGTAGAGAGAGCACCTCATAGAGCTTTACTTAAGGCGCTTGGATTTAGTAAGGAAGAGTTAAAAGCTCCTCTAATTGGAATAGCTAATTCCTTTAATGAAATTATTCCGGGTCACATCCATTTAAGAGAGATCGTTTCTGCGGTAAAGGCTGGGGTCAGACAGGCAGGCGGAGTACCCGTTGAATTTGGTGTGATTGGAGTATGTGACGGAATTGCTATGAATCACGAAGGTATGAAGTATTCCTTGGTTAGTCGTGATCTTATTGCAGATTCCATAGAGATAATGGCTCAAGCTCATGCCTTTGATGGTCTAGTCTTGGTCACAAGTTGTGACAAAATTACTCCCGGAATGCTTATGGCTGCCTTTAGACTAAATATTCCTTCCCTTCTTATTGCAGGTGGTCCGATGCTAACAGGTGAATATAAAGGACAAAAGGTTAATCTTATTTCAGCCTTTGAAGCCATTGGAAAGGTTAAAAAGGGAGAAATGACCGAGGAGGAGCTAAGTGAATTAGAGGCCTGTGCTTGTCCGACCTGTGGGTCCTGTGCAGGTATGTTTACAGCGAATTCTATGAATTGTCTTACAGAGGCTCTGGGTATGGCTTTGCCTGGAAACGGTACCATTCCTGCGGTTTATGCTGATAGAATTCGCTTAGCTAAAGAGACTGGTAGGACCATTATGGAATTAGTAAAAAAAGGATTGACTCCTAAAAAACTTATCACAGAAGCTTCATTTAGAAATGCTATTGCAGTGGATATGGCTTTAGGATGTTCTACAAATACTGTTTTACATCTTATGGCTATTGCTAAGGAGGCTGGAATTCCCTTAGATCTAAAGGTATTTGATGAGATTTCTAAAAAGGCGCCAGTCTTAGCAAAGCTTATCCCAGCAGGTCCTCATAGTGTACCAGAGCTTCATCAAGCAGGGGGTATACCTGCTGTAATGAAAGAACTATCCAAAATTGGCTTGATTGAGCTTTCCTGTAAAACGGTTTCTGGAAAAAGTATAGGTGAAATTATAGCAAAGGCTGAAAACAAAAATCAGGAAGTGCTTAGACCTGTAGAGAATCCCTATAGTTCGGAAGGAGGTATAGCTATTTTATATGGGAATCTTGCCCCTGAGGGAGCGGTAGTGAAAACAAGTGCTGTTGTGCCAGAGATGTTAAAGTACCAAGGGAGAGCACGTGTTTTTAATTCAGAAGAGGAGGCCTATGAGGCTATTTTAAGAGGTAAAATCAAAGAGGGAGATGTAGTAGTTATTAGATATGAAGGGCCAAAGGGAGGCCCTGGTATGCGAGAGATGCTTTCTCCTACTTCAGCTATTATGGGAATGGGATTGGGCAAAAGTGTAGCCCTTCTCACGGATGGGCGATTTAGTGGAGGGACTCAAGGTGCCTGCATTGGCCATATTTCTCCTGAAGCTTCAGAAGGTGGTCCTATTGCCTTGGTAGAAGAAGGAGATTTAATTGCCATTGATATTCCCCATAGAAAACTTGAACTACTCGTGACTCAAGAAGAACTTGAGAAGAGAGAGAAAAGATGGAAACCTCCTAAAAGAAAGTTGCAAGGCGTCTTGAAAAAATATCACACCTTGGTAAAATCAGCAGCTACTGGAGCTATTTTAGAATGAACCCCCTTTTTTACTTAGGTAGAGGTTTCATAAAATTCCTAAGAGATTCTGGAGGAATTTTCCTTTTTTTCTGGCAAGCCTTTTTTTATAGCTTTTCGCCTCCTTATAGAGTTAGGTTGTTCATAAAACATATGGAATTTATTGGGGTCAAATCCTGGCTAGTAGTAGCCTTAACTGCCCTCTTTTCTGGAATGGTTACGGCTTACCAAGTGCATCATGCTTTGGTAAAGTTTGGGGGGCAGAGTGTCTTAGGAGGGGTAGTTGCGCTCACGCTAACGCGAGAGCTGGGTCCGGTTCTCACTGCTATTATGGTGGTTGCCAGGGCTGGCTCTGCTATCACTGCAGAACTCGGTAGCATGCGTATAACTGAACAGATTGATGCCCTGAAGATTATGGCAGTAAATCCTGTTCAATATCTCATAACTCCAAGAATTTGGGCTGCTATGATAGTTTTACCCTTGCTCACTGCAATGGCTGACCTAATTGGAATTGCCGGAGGCTACATAATAGGTGTGATGGTGCTGGGAATCGATCACGGAATATTTATTGCCAGGATGGAAGATATGGTAGAGTTAATGGATCTTATGAGTGGGATATATAAATCTATTTTTTTTGGGGCTTTTATAGTTGCCGTCTGTGGATACAAAGGCTATTTTGCCTCGGGTGGGGCAGAGGGAGTGGGTAGAGCTACTACAGAGGCAGTAGTTATTTCTTCTGTAGGAATTTTGGTGGCTGATTATATATTGACTACTATCTTTTTCTAATAGGAAGATAGATGGAAATAATAAAGATTAAGGATCTTAAAAAGAGCTTTAATTCCTTTCAAGTTTTAAAAGGGGTAAATCTCTCTATTCCTTCTCAGGAGATAACCTTTATTATGGGAGGAAGTGGGACTGGAAAAAGTGTATTACTTAAGCATCTGGTTGGTCTTCTAAAGCCTGATGAAGGAGAAATCTGGTTTGAGAATCAGGATATTACTAAACTTTCTGAAAGAGAACTGGAAAAAGTGAGAAAAAAGATAGGGCTTCTTTTTCAAGAGGGAGCTCTTTTTGATTCACTGACTGTGGCAGAGAATGTAGCCTTTCCCCTAAAAGAGCATACGAAGCTTTCTAAACGGGAAATAGAAGCTAAGGTAGAGGAATTACTCTCAGCTGTTGAGCTTCTTCCTGCTAAGGATAAGTATCCCTCAGAACTTTCCGGAGGTATGAGGAAGAGAGCTGCCCTTGCTCGTACTTTAGCCCTTAATCCGCAGGTAATTCTTTTCGATGAGCCCACTACGGGTTTAGATCCAGTTCTCCAAATCACCATTATGGATTTAATTAATAAAATCAAAGAAACTTATGGCTTAACTTGTGTGGTGATAAGTCATGACCTTATTTTGGCTTTTAAATATGCCGATAGGATGGCCTTTTTATATGATGGAGTCATTGTGGAAGAGGGGCCTCCAGAGAAGATTAGGGCTTCTGCTCATCCTTATGTGCAAAGGTTTTTAGAAAGTGTCTTTTTAGAAAACAAAGAGGAGGGCTAACTATGACCAAAAGAGGAGGAACAGAAATTAAAGTAGGTATTTTTGTTTTTCTTGGAATTTTGGCCTTGCTTTATCTAACCGTTCAATTAGCACAAGAGGCTTTAACTCCTAAGGATACTTATAAAATTTATGCTGTTTTTGATAGTGTCTCAGGACTCACTAAGGGAGCCAAGGTCGAGATGGCTGGCGTGCCTATTGGGAAAGTAGGAGAGATTACCTTAACTCCTGAGGGAAAGGCTAAAGTTGAACTCTTGGTATATAAAAAATTTAAAATTCAAGAAGATGCTACCGCAGTAGTGAGAACCTTTGGCGTTTTAGGGGATAAGTTCATTGAAATTAGACCAGGAACTTCTCAGGCTTATCTTTCCGAGGGTACAGTTATGACCAAAACAGAGAGCCCGGTTGATCTTGACCAGATTCTTGCAAGCCTTGGTCCTACCGTTGAGGGATTAAAGGAAATCTTAGGTTCTAAGGAAGGAAAAGAAAATTTAAAAATCCTTGTAGCAAACATTAGAGATGCTTCAGAGAGTTTTAAAAAGATAGCTGATAAAGTAGAAAAAGGAGAAGGCACTCTTGGGAAACTTATTGCAGATGATAGGCTTTATAAGGATCTCTCTGCTACCTCACAAAGTCTCAAAAACATTGCCCAACAAATTGAAAGAGGAGAAGGCACCCTCGGCAAATTAGTAAAAGATGAGTCTTTATATCTTACATTAAAGAACACAGCTAATAGTTTGGAAAAGGTTTCTAAAAAACTTGAAAAAGGAGAGGGAACTCTTGGTAAGCTCATCCATGAAGATGAGCTCTATAAGGATTTAAGAGTACTCTCTAAGGATCTTAAGAATGCCGCTCAGAATTTAGATAAAATCCTTGCACAAATTGAAAGGGGAGAAGGAACCCTTGGAAAACTCCTTAAGGATGAGTCTTTATATACTGAGGCCAAAAAAACTCTAAAAAGTGTGAATAGAGCTGCCAAAGGTGTAGAGGAACAAGTGCCTATTTCTGTTCTTGGAACGGTAGCTGGTGCAGCTATGAAATAAGCTTTAACAAACTTTCAAAAAAATTATAAGTTGTATTATATGAGCAAGGCAAGACCAGTTCAAATCTGTTAATTTTAGAACAATTCAAGAATGACCCGTGTTAATCATTGAGGGATGGACCTACCCAGAGGTTTTAGGGGTAGGGGCGATTCACGCATTGCTCTGAGGGGTTTAATGTAGGGGCAAATCACGATTTGCCAAAAAAATCAAATCGTAGGGGCAACCCTTGCAGTTGCCCAAAATTGTTTTAAACCCCTTTGGGCAGGGGTAAGCCCTGCCCCTGCATTTGAAACCCTTGGGCACGGCGGTGCCGTGCCCCTACAAAATATCGGGCAGATGCAAGCTCTACCCTATAAATGAAACATTCAGGCGATTTTTAAATCGCTCCTCCTTTTAAAACTTCAAAATATTAACAATTCAATGTAACATAGTTTTAACATTTATTGTTAAAATTAACTATAACAAACATAAAAAGGAGGAGATATATGCGTCTTAATCTCGAAATAAAAATATTTATTCTCATTATCCTATCAACTTCTCTTATAATAGGATTTCTCTCTTACAGCATAATGAAAAGGAACCTAACAGAAAGTTTTCAAGCACGCTTTGAAAGACAAAATCCTCAAATTCACATTATCTTAAGAGGTATAGAAGACAAAATTAAAATCTACGCCTCTATCATGGCTCAGGACAAAGAACTTATTAAAGCTTTAGAAAAAGAAGATGTAGGTGCTTTAGAAAAGACACTCACCAGCTATTTCAAAGAGCTCCATCGATTAGACCCACTAATTTCCACCTTAGAGGTATCAAATAAAGCTGGTATAGTAGTGATGAGGTGGCACAATCCCCAGAAGTGGGGAGATGACAATTTTAAAGTTTACACAGTTAGCTATGCCTTAAAAGGGCATATCACCTCTGGCTTTGAAATCTCCCCTACCACAAAAGAAATAGACTATGATGCAGGCTTGCCTGTAAAATCTGGCGTATCTACACTTTCCTCCTTTAAAGAGGTAGAGAATAGTCAAAAGAAATTAGTTAACTCCTTGCTAATTGCTATTGCTCCCATATCTATAATTTTGCTTGTAATTAGTTTTATTTTTGTTTATCTATCATCAAGGAGGATTAATACTTATAATACTCTGATGGATAAATTATCAGCAGGTGAGCTAGAGGTGATTTTTGACCGAGTTAGATTTAAAGAAAGAGAAAAGATTAATACTTTGAATAGAGGTTTTGTTAATCACGTGCAAAACCTGAAAAATATAATCTATCAAATCTTTAACACCACTTTAAAGCTTACTATGTCTTCTGGTAATCTAAGCATAAAAAAAGATATTATTATAAAGGCTTTGAATGAAAATTTTGTTAGGCTTGAGAGCGTAACCGCAGCCCATAAGCAAATGACAGATACCATAGTAGATATAGCCAAAAATATTACCAAGGCGGAAGAAGATGCTAAATTGACTATGAAAAGTGCAGAAGAGGGAAAAAATGTCTTAGGAAGAACTGTGGAACAAATTAGAAAGGTTTATGAAACTACAGAAAATACCTTCGCCTTATTCAATAAACTTAATCAGAGTGTGAATGAAATTGGTAATATTGTATCCCTCATCAAGGAGATTGCCGATCAAACCAATTTACTTGCCCTTAACGCAAGCATTGAGGCAGCAAGAGCGGGAGAAGCTGGTAAAGGCTTTGCAGTTGTGGCAAATGAAGTAAAAAATTTAGCCCAAAACACGATTAAAGCAACCCAAGCTATCTCTGAACAAATTGAAAATATTCAAAGGGAAACCTTGGCCACCACAGAATCAATGAATTTAACCAAGGAATTGGTAGAAAGTGCTACCCACGCCACAGAGGAGGTAAGATCAACTTTTATGGAAATTATTGAATCTGTAGAAAAACTTAAAGATGCTATCGTCTCTATTTCAAGTGCTGTAGAGGAGCAATCTATTGTCTCTAATGATGTGGCCAAGCATTTAGAGGGAATTTTTGAGTTTTCTAAGAAAATAGAACAAAAAAGTCACATGTTGGATGAAGCTACCCTTAATATAGACGATGTGGTGGAAGAATTGAGAAATTTTATCGATATTTTTAAAACCAAGGAGAGTGAAGTTTATATGTTGGATCTGGCTAAATCTGACCATCGGATATTCTTAGAAAGGATTGAAAATGCCTTAGATGGTTTTATAACCTTAGACCATATGGCTTTAGCAGACCATACTCAATGCCGTTTTGGTAAATGGTATCACGGTAAAGGAAATAAACTTTTGGGGCATTTGTCTTCTTTTAAGGCCATTGATGAGCCTCATAAGAAATTTCACGAGTTAGCCAAAGCCTGTATAACAGCCTATAATGCTGGAAAAAAAGAGGAAGCAAAAAAGATTTTTGAAAAGATGGAGAAAATCTCTGAAGAGATTGTAAAGTTACTTGAAACCATAAAGATGGACTATTTAGGCAAAAGCTCCTATAATATATCGTAGTTAAATACAATTTTGAGAGCTCACATTGTAGAGGCTGGGCTTGCCCCAGCCCAAAGGTTTTTTTCGTAAAGGCGGTTCCCGAGTCGCTCTATTAAACCCGTAGCGGCAATTCACGAATTGCCCGAAGAGTGTAGGGGCACGGCACGCCGTGCCCAATGGGGCAACCGCATGGGTTGCGGATACTATTTTTTTAATGATTCTTGGGCACAGCAAGAAAACCCTTGCAATTTTTGAAACAAACTTTCAAAAAATTGACAACTGTCAAAAAAATGATATTATTTTTTCATAATGAGCTACCTTCTTGAAACTTTTAATCCTCTTATGCAAGAGGTTTTGCAGATAGCTAAGAAGGTAGCTCTTTCCTCGAGTACGGTCCTTTTACTCGGTGAATCTGGAACGGGAAAAGAGGTTTTAGCAAGATATATCCATTACGCAAGTGGCAGAAAGGGTGCCTTTGTAGCTATCAATTGTGCAGCCATTCCAGAAGAACTCTTAGAAGCAGAGCTTTTTGGTTTTGAAAAGGGGGCTTTCACAGGGGCTGTAAAAGCCAAACCAGGCAAATTTGAATTAGCCAAAGAGGGCACCCTTTTTTTAGATGAAATAGCAGATCTACCTTTAAAATTACAGGCCAAACTCTTAAGAGCTATTCAAGATAAGGAGATTGAACGGTTAGGCGGAGAAAAACCCATAAAGGTGAACACCCGCCTCTTAGCAGCAACCAATCAGGATTTAGAAACTTTAGTGAAGTTAGGTCAATTCAGGGAGGATTTGTATTTTAGGCTAAATGTCATTCCCCTTAAGCTTCCTCCTCTCAGAGAGAGAAAGGAGGATATTCCTCTTTTAGCAGAATTTCTTCTTAAAAAAATTTGTGAAAGGGAAAAATTACCCTTAAAAAAGCTAACTTCTGAAGTTTTACAAGCCTTTACTTTGTACCACTGGCCAGGAAATATAAGAGAATTTGAAAATGTCTTAGAAAGGATGGTAATTTTATCTGAAAGAGAAATCTTGACTTTGGAGGACTTACCTCGGTATATTCGAGAAAAAATTAATTCTATGGGAGAGCCCCAAATCACGAAGAGAGAAACTCAGGAAAGAGAAATTATTGAGGAAAGAAGTTTTTTTACTACTAAATACTTAAATTATCCTCATTTAGAAAATGGTGCTATATCTTTGCAAGATTTTTTAAAGGAGATAGAGATTTTTTATCTAAAGAGGGCTTTAGAAATCTCCGGTGGTGTAAAAAGTAAAGCCGCTAAACTTCTGGGTTTAAATAGAACAACCTTAATTGAAAAGCTAAAAAAATATAACTTGGCATAGAAATTGTATTTAATTGATTATGTTACGCCCTTTTTATATTCTCCTAAGTTTATTCATTTTAACAGGGTTAATTTTGAAGGGAAGTTCTCTTGCCAAAGAGAGAGGTGAGAATAAAAGGGAGGTTATTAGAGGGATTTTATATAATGCATCTTCTTTTACTCCAGAGGCAGACAGCTTAAAAAAAATTACAGAAGCCTATAAGGAGAAGGCTTACGAGAGAGTAATAAAGCTTTATCAAAAGCTACCTCCCTTTACTCAAATTGCTCCAGAAGAGTTTTTGATAGTGGCTGAAAGTTACTTTAAGATAGGGGATCTAGATAAGGCTTTAGATTTAGCAGAGCGCGCTCATAGTTTAAGAAGAGGCACACAAATTGCTTGTGAAGCCTCCCTTTTGAAAACGAAATCCCTTTTGATCTTGGGAAAAGAAAAAGAAGCTTTAAAGGAACTTTCAGGCTTGGAAGAGAGTTATTGTAAAGATGTGCTTGAAGAGAAGATAGAGCTCATTAAGATCTATATAAACCAAAAGGGAAGAGAAGGTCTTGATTTCAAAAAATATTCCTCTTTTATAGAAGAAATCTTTGAAGCAAAAATTAACTATTTGTTAAAAAAAGGATGGATAAAGGAAGCGGAAAGGGAAATTTTTAATTTTTTAAATCTTACAGGGTTTTACCAAAGGGGGAAGGATTTCTTTTACAAACTGGCTGAAGCTTATTATGAAAAGGGAGATATCTCAAAGGCTAAAAAGTATTACCGGTTGATTATAACTGACTGGGATCCCTCTAAAGAGGCTTTCTTTGCTAAATTTAGGTTATATCAAATAGCCTATGAAAGGGCAATTCTCAAGGAGCTTTTACCGCCTAAGACAATAGAAGATTTGCTTTTGTTTATCTCCCAAATAAAGACTAAATATTCAGAAGAAAAAATAGCAGAAGAGGCAGCTTTCTTAGAGGTTAAAATTTATTTTGAAAAAAAGGATTGGGAGAGAGCCAGAAAGAGCGCCAAGGAATTTTTCAAACGCTATGAAGAGAGTTCTTTTCGGAGTAAGGTGCGAGACTATTTTTGCCAGGCCTCTTTTAACTTGGTTCCAGAGGTATTTGCCAGAGGGAAAATCTCAGAACTTCAAGAAATAGCGCGTAATGATTGGGACCTTTTTAAAAGAGAGGCTTGTGGCGACTTTTATTATGCCTTAGGCTCTGTTTTCTTTAACTACAAATTGTATACACAAGCCCTTTATTATCTTTTATTTACCTATGATATTAACCTATCCCGAAAACATTTGCCAGATTACTATTTGAAATTGGCCTTTTTATCTCTGGAAAAGACAGAAAGAGAATTGTCTCAAATGCTCTTTAATTACATAAAGAAAACTTGGAAGGATACCCTAAAAAGTAAGCCAGAATTTCTCTATTTGGAGACCTATTTTGCCTTAGAGAGGGATTTAACCTTAGGGATAAAGTTATTAATGGACTTACTATCCTCTGATATAGCCTCTTATTATAAAAAAAATCTTCTCTATAAAGCCTTTTTACAAGCTGTAGAGGCAAAAAAATATAACATAGCCTTAACTTTATTACAAAATCCTCATTATAATGCCACATTAAAGGATTACTTAGTTTTACTTTCTGATACCTTAGATAAAGATCCTCAATTTTTTGAAAAACTTTTAAGGGAGGCCAAGGAAAAATTTCCAAAAAACGATAAACTTCTTTTCTTAGAGGCCTATCATTTGGAGAGGAAAGGAAATCTCAAGGCAAGAGCTGAGTTATGGGGTAAATTAGACCAGTCTAAGGATTGGGAGGGGAAATTAGTGCAACAATACGAAAAAATGCAAAAACTTTCAGAGAGAGCAAGAAATCTTGTCTATTAGTATGCTCGATAAGATCGGAATTGTAGGGTCTTCTATAGAAACAAAACTTCTTAAGGAGGCTTTAGAGGAACAAGGTTTAGAAGTTCTTTTTTATGAGCACGGAAACTTTACATTAGACCTTATCACGCCAGAGATTAAAGTTTTAGTTTATGAATTATCTTCAAAAAGGGATAATCCTCATCTTGTAGAAGCCCTTTTGAAGGAGAAAACTTTTTCACTCCTTTTATTGGTGGATGAGATCTCCCTGGATAAGGCTATAGAACTTATTAGAAAGGGAGTTAGGGATATCAAACTTTTGAGCTCTCCCTTAGAATTGATAGAAAAATCGGTCCTTTCAGTTTTTAAGGAAAAAAAGCTTTCAGGTTTAGAGGAGGTATTTCTTACTTGTGAGCCCAAGCTTTTAAAAATTTTAGGTGCCTTAGAGGAAGTTGCCAAAACAAAGGCTCCTGTACTTTTACTCGGTGAATCTGGAACGGGAAAGGAGCTTTTAGCTAAATACATCCATCAAAAAAGCTCTCGCAGGGAAGGACCCTTCATTGCTATTAATTGTGCTGCCCTTCCTGAAACTTTGCTTGAATCTGAACTTTTTGGGTACGAAAAAGGTGCTTTTTCTGGAGCAAATTTCAGAAAAAAGGGAAAAGTTGAATTAGCTGATCAGGGTACCCTCTTTTTAGATGAAATTGCCGAAATGAGTCTGCACCTACAAAGTAAACTTTTGAGAGTGCTTCAAGAGGGAGAAGTAGATAGATTGGGAGGTTATCATCCCGTTAAAGTAGATTTTCGCCTAATCTCAGCTACTAACAAGCAACTTGAAAAGGAAATCTCCGAGAATAAATTTCGAAGTGATCTATTTTATCGTATAAATGTAATTACAGTAAAGATTCCGCCTCTCAGAGAACGAAGAAACGATGTCAAATTTTTGGCCAACTATTTTTTGGAAAAATTTTCCAGAGAATATGGAAAAACTTTCAAGGGATTCACAGAGAAAGCTCAGAAATTTCTAATGAACTATCCCTTTCCAGGAAATGTAAGAGAGCTCAAAAATATGTTGGAGAGAGCAGTAATAACCTGTAAAGAAGAGTATCTTGATGTCAAAGATTTGACAAATCCCTTAGAGGAGAGTTTATCTGGAGAGGAGTTTAGGGCCTTTTCTAAGATAGAAGAGCCAGAAAAAGTATCAGAAATAGGCATAAATTTTGATATTTCTAATTTTGAGATAAAACCCTTGGAGGAGATGGAAAGAGAGGCTATTTTAAAAGCTTTAAAATTAACTAAGGGTAATAAAAGTAGGGCAGCTGAACTTTTAGGAATTACTGTGAGGACCTTAAGGAATAAACTTAATGAGTATAGGGAGAAAAATTTGCTCTCTTGGGAGGAGGTTTAAGGATGTGGGGGGCCTTTCAGAAACTTTTGGATACAGTCAGACTTTCTCTACATTTTAGAGGACTTCGCCATCAAATGCTTTCCTCTAATCTTGCTAATGTAGATACACCAGGTTACAGAAGAAAGGACCTTCCCTTTGAGAAAATTATGCAAAGTTATTTAACTTTCAAATCTCCCTTAAAGACAACTCATCAAAGGCACTTTTCACAACGAGAGAGAACCATTGAAGATTTCCTAAGAACTTCACAACCTTCCACCCTTGGAACACCTAATAATGTGAGTTTAGAAGAAGAAATGGTAAATCTTACGGAGAATCAGCTCCTTTACGAAAGTACCCTACAGGCACTAAGCAAGGAGATAGAAAGACTCAAGGAGATTATTACAGAGGGAGGTAGATAGAAATGAATCTTTTGAAGGCTGGAAGAATTGCCCACAGTGGTTTATATGCTCAAAGGGTCAGAATTAATGTGGCTGCTACTAATCTTGCCAATGCGCAAGTCACAAGAACCTTAGAAGGAGGTCCTTATAAGGCAAGACAGGTAGTACTTAAGGCTATCCCTATAGCCAAGGAAAGTCCCTTTTTGCAACAAGTAAAGGTTGAGGCTATTAAAGAAGATCCTACTCCCTTTAGAGAGGTGTATGATCCGGGACATCCTGATGCAGATGAAAGGGGGATTGTGCGGTATCCCAATGTGGAAGTAATTACGGAAATGGTAGAGCTTTTATCAGCAAGTCGAGCCTATGAGGCTAATTTAAGTGTTTTAACTACCACCAAAAGTATGTACCTAAAAACCTTAGAACTTTTAAAGTAAAAGGCCATATTATTGCTAAAGCATAGGGAGGAAAAGTATGAAAATTTCAAGCCTTTTAGCAAACAAAGTTAGTCTCTATCAAAAGCTTGATAAGACTACATCACCTAACTTTCAGAAAGTACTTTTTGACAAACTACGCGAAATAGATCAAAAGGAAAAGGAGGCTCAGGCAGCACTGCTTTCTTTAGCCAAAGGGGAAGAGATAGATCCTGCAGAAGTAGCTCAGAAGATTTCCTCTGCAGATGTCAGTATGAAACTATTACTCAGGATAAGAAACAAGGTATTAGAGGCATATCAAGAGATAATGAGAATGCAAATTTAAAGTTTCTATTAACGATTAGGGGGTTCAAATGGCACCCATAAATTTTAGAGGTTTGTTAGAACAGCTTAAAGAGTCTTGGGCAAAGCTTAGCTTTAAGCAAAGGCTTCTGCTTGTAGGTGGGATAGTGGGGTCTACCCTTTTAATAACCCTTTTAGTATGGTTTTTAGGGAGACCCTCCTTTGATTTGCTCTATAGGGGGCTGGATGAAGCTTCCGCTGGACAGATAGTTCAATACTTAAAGGAGCAGAAAATAACTTACAAAATTGAAAGGGATGGAAGTATTTATATTCCCAAGGACAAGGTACCAGAGGTAAGAATGGAGATAGCCAGTAAAGGGCTTTTAGGAGGGGGAGGTCCAGGTTTTGAACTTTTTGATAAAGATAAATTGGGGTTAACAGAGTTTCAAGAAAAAATAAATTATCAAAGGGCCTTAGAAGGGGAACTCTCCCGAACTATTCTGGGAATAAAGGGGGTAAAATCAGTTAGGGTTCATTTAGCCTTACCAAAGGAGAGTCTTTTTATAGAGGAAGAAAGACCTCCTAAGGCCTCAGTTCTATTAGAGCTAAAACCAGGTTTTACTTTAAGTCAAGAGCAAGTAAGAGGGATTGTGAACTTAGTGAGTGGTGCTGTGCCCAAACTTGATCCCAAAAATGTGGTAGTAGTAGATGCCTTAACTGGAAAAAAGATTTATGCCTATGAAGGAGAAGAGGAAGCTATTGCTACAACCCAACTTGCCTATAAGAGAAAGATTGAAGAGAATTTAAAAAACAAAGTAGAAGAGCTTTTAACTTCAGCTTTAGGTTATGGGAAAGCTATAGCTCAGGTTACTGTAGAGTTATCCTTTGATAAGGAGAGTCTTCTAGAGGAAAAAGTAAATCCAGAGGAAAGTGCGGTTCTCTCTGAAGATTTGGAAGAAGAAATTAGGAGAAGTAGGCTTGCTCAGGAAGAGGGTGGAGCTGGGGTTAAGGGTGCCTTGACGCAAAAATTTGAGGCCACCACCCAGCCCCAAGAGCAGGGTGAAGAATATACTAAGAAAAGAGTGGTGAGAAATTATGAAGTTAGTAAAAAGGTCAGAAACCTTGAAATTTCACCGGGAAGTATTAAAAAAATAAGTGTAGCGGTAGTGGTAGACAAGAAGGTTTTAGCTGAAAATGAGACAGCAAAATTTGAATGGATAGAAAATTTAGTTAAGGGGGCTATTGGATATAATCCAGAAAGAGGAGATGAGGTGAAGGTGGAGGCAAAGGTCTTTGCAGAGGGGCCAGTTGTAAAACCCAGTATTATGGATTATTTAGCTCAGGCATATAAGCCCTTAATAGTGATTTTAATCTTAATTTTCTTGTACTTTTTTATTTTACGCCCAATTTTGAGAGCTATAAAACCAGCACCAGCTCCAACTCCGATAGGAGAAAGGATTCCACCACCTTTAGAGGAAGAGGTATTGGAAGAAGAGGTCTTGCCGCGGGAAATTGCAATTGGTATTATTAGGAGCCAACCAGAGAGAGCTGCAGCCTTAGTTAAAAAATGGTTGCTTGAGGAAGCCTTGGAGGAGAGGAAAAAAGCCTTAGCTGAGGCCAAGTGAAATGGCTAAATTAGATCCAGAGAAATTAACTGGACCTCGAAAGGCAGCTATTTTTCTTATGCTTATGGGAGAGGAATTTACTTCTCAGGTTTATAAATTTTTAGAGGAAGAGGATATAAAGAGAATTGGAATTGAGATGGCAAAAATTGAGTATATACCTTCGGAGGTAGCCAAAAAGGTGCTCGAGGAGGCAAATATTGAGGCAAAGGACCTTCTTAGTAATATTAATCTCTCTCCAGATGAATTTTTAAAGAAAAGTTTGATTGAGGCTTACGGAGAAAAGGGAAAGGCGCTTTATGAAGAGATAAAAAAAGAGGTTGGCCCTGAAACTTTTAAAAGACTTAAAAAACTTGATCCCAAAACTATTGCAAATTTCCTTGCCAATGAGCATCCGCAAACTATTGCTATAATTTTGGTTCATCTTGAGCCTGAACTCTCTGGTCAGGTTCTTCAACTTTTACCAGAGAAAATAAGGGGTGAAGTTATTCTCAGAATTGCCTTATTAGATAAGGTGGATCCAGAAATTGTTAAGGAGATTAGTGATGCCTTAGAGGAGGAGCTAAAAACAGTAGGTGGTGCTTTAGGTAAAAAAATTGGTGGTGCCGAGAAAGCCGCTGAAATTCTCTCTCATGCTGGAAGAGAATTAGAAGATGAATTGCTTACTGAGATTGAGGATGAAAATGCTGCCTTGGCAGAAGAGATTAGGAAATTCCTCTTTACCTTTGAAGACTTTCTCAAAGTGGATGACTTTGCTATTCAGACACTCCTTCGTGAAATTTCTACAGATGACTTGAAATTAGCCTTGAAAGGTGCCTCACAGGAGGTAAAGGAAAAATTCTTTAGAAATATGAGTAAAAGGGCAGCTGATTTACTTAAAGAAGAGCTTGAAATGATGCCTCCTGTTAGAATTGCAGAAGTGGAAAAGGCACAGATGAATATCATAAGAGTAGCTAAGAAGCTTGAACAGGAAGGAAAAATAGTTCTCTCAAGAGGAGAAGAAGAGTTTGTCTAAGATAATTAAAGCGGAAAAATTGAATCTGCATGAAGTAATTCAGCCCAAAATAGAAGTCAAAGAAGACTTCTCACTTCTTATAGAAATAAAAGATGAAATTTATCTAAAGAGAGATGAGGGAGTGGTAGAGGAAGAGAGAAAAGAAGAGAGTAATTCAGCCCTTGAAGAGGTATTGTCAAGAGCTTATGAAGAGGGTTTTAAGAAGGGTTTTGAAGAGGGATGGGGCAAAGGCGAGAAAGAGGGGTATGAAAAGGGTCTGAGTTTAGGACTTGAGGAAGCTCAAAAACTTTTAGCTCAAAGAGAAAGGGAACTCGAAGAAAAGTTTCAAGGGGAGTTGATAAGAAAAGAGCAAGAAATTGAGCAATTTCTAAAAAAAGCTGAGGAAGAATTAAGATTATTAATTTTAAACTTAGACCAAGAAATTCTTAAACTGGCATTATCTATGGCCCAAAAATTAGTTTTAAAAGACTTGGAAGTTGATAAAGAGTATCTTTTAAGAATCCTACGGGAGGCTCTCAATTATATTGTTGAAGGTACAGAGATTGTGATTAAAGTAAATCCTGAGGAATACTCTTTTCTTGAAAATAAGATGGAAAAAAGGGCACTTCCCATCCACAACTATAAAGTGAAAATAGTTTCAGATGCCTCTATTTCAAAGGGAGGTTTATTTATTGAAACCAAAATGGGTGCCATTGATGCTACACTTGAAAAGAGATGGGAAAAACTCTTAACCCAACTTGAAAATTATGCAAGTTAAATCCATAAAGAGGTATATTTCTAAACTTGAAGAGTTTACGCCTTTTGAGGTGTATGGCTATATAACTAAGGTTACGGGGATATTACTTGAAAGCTCTGGACCAAAGCTTAGAATTGGCGATCTATGTCGGATTGTAGGAAAAGAGGTTGAAACCTTAGCAGAGGTAGTAGGATTTAAAGAAGATAAATTAAGCTTAATTGCCTTAAAGGAGATTCAGGGTTTAGAGATTGGGGCTAAGGTAATACCTTTAAATAGATGGCATTGTCCTGTAGGTAGCTCATATATTGGAAGGGTGGTTAATGCCCTGGGAGAACCCATAGACTATAAAGAACCACCTGCACCTGAGGATTTTTATTCTCTTTATGGGGATCCACTCAAGCCTTTAGAAAGGGATAGAATAAGGGAGATTTTAGATGTAGGTATAAAGGGTATAAATATCTTTTTAACTATTGGTGTGGGACAAAGAGTGGCTATTATGGCTGGATCCGGGGTTGGGAAAAGCACCCTTCTGGGGATGCTGGCTAGATACACCAAAGCAGATATAAATATCATTGCCCTAATTGGCGAGAGGGGAAGAGAGGTAAGAGAATTCATAGAGAGGGATTTAGGAGAAGAGGGTTTAAAGAGATCAGTGGTCGTTGTCTCTACTTCAGATGAAAGTCCAGCCCTGAGAATTAGAGCTGCCTATTATGCCACAGCTTTGGCTGAGTACTTTAGAGATCAAGGAAAAAAAGTCTTATTACTTATGGATTCCCTAACCAGATTTTGTATGGCTGGAAGGGAGATTGGCTTAGCCAGTGGAGAGCCTCCGACCGCACGAGGTTACACCCCTTCTGTTTTTGCTATGCTTCCAAGGCTATTGGAGAGGGCAGGGCCTAAAATAGGAGCAGGTGCTATCACAGGGATTTATACAGTTTTAGTGGAAGGAGATGATATGAATGATCCAATTGCAGATGCAGTGAGAAGTATTGTAGATGGGCATATTGTTCTCTCAAGAGACTTGGCTCAAGAAGGGCATTATCCACCCATAGATATTTTGGCGAGTATTTCCAGAGTTATGAGGGATATTGTATCAAAGGAACAAATTCTTCTCACTCAAGAAGCCATAAGTCTTTTAGCTACCTATAGAAAAGCAGAAGATTTAATCAATATCGGAGCCTATGTAAAGGGATTAAATCCAGAAATAGACCAAGCTTTAGAATTGGTACCTAAGATAAAAGCCTTTTTAAAGCAAGAGATAGAAGAAAGTTGCTCCTTGGAAGAAGGAGTAAATCAGTTAAGAGAAATATTAAAAGGTTAGGAGATGAAAAGGAAGGTCAAACTTCTTAAACTGCTTTCCTGGTACAAAAAACTCCAGGAAGAAAATTGCAAAGTCAGAGTCTATTATGCCAGAGCGAATTTACAGAAACTTCTTGAGGAAAAAAACTTAATTGAAGAGGAATATAAAGAGAGCTCTGAGTATTTGGAAAGTAAGGGGAGTTTTAATGGAGAGGAGTTTAGGGCATGGTTAAATTATTTACAAGTCCTTTTAGAGTTTAAAGAAATTGCCGATAATAAAGTGCAGATGCAAAAGGAAATTTTAGAAAAACTTAAAGAAGAGCTACAATCACTTCATAGAGAAAAAAGGCTTGTAGAGAGATTCACAGAAAAAGTGCTATTTAGGTTTAATATGGAAGAGTATAAGAGGGCAATTAAAGAGTTAGATGAACTTACCTTATTAAGAAAAGGGAGAGGTCTTGCTTAAGGTTTTTAAATTAAGAAATCTTATTAAAGTTTTATTACTCATAGTGATTTTTAAATTTATCTTGGCTTCCTTCTACTTTATTTCAGTGACCGCTCCTCTTTCGGCTAAGGAGAGTAATGCCACATTTACTTGTTCTCCTGAGGTCTCTGATTTTCTTCATTTGGAGAAGGAGCGAATACTTTTGAAGGCTAAGGAACTTGAAAGCCGAGAAAGGGAGCTTAAGCTCTATGAAAAGAGATTAGAGGAACAAATGAATGCTTTAATGCAACTATCCCAAGAGGTAGAGGAAAAACTGAATAGGATTTCTGCTATTCAGGATGAGAGAGTAAAACTTTTGGTTAAGGCCTACTCTGAGATGACCCCATCTAAAGCGGCTCAACAACTTATCAATATGGATAGGGAGATGGCTGTGAAGATTTTGAGTCAGTTAAAGAGTAATCAAGTAGCAAGCATTTTAAGTGCTATGCCTCCTGAGAAAGCAGCTGCTATGGCTGAGGCTCTCTCAGGCTATCCTCCAAAAGAAATTTAGATCCTTTGATGAGTTTTCCCAAAAGTAAACCTAATTCAAAAAGAAGATAAATAGGCAGGGCAAGAAGACTCATATTAATAGCATCAGGAGTAGGTGTTACAATAGCAGAGAATAACACAATAAAGAAAAAGATTTCTTTACGATATCTGGTAAGTTTTACAGGGTTTAATATGCCAATTAGACTTAGAACAGACAAGAATAAGGGCAATTCAAAGATAAATCCAAAGACTAAAAGAAAAAAACTAAAAAAATTAACAAAGTGGGATAGGGAGATAGCCGCCTCTAAAGTTTCTGTCTTAAAGGAAATCAAAAATTTTATACCATAAGGTAAGGTAATAAAATAAGCAAAGGCAATGCCTGAATAGAAAAAGACCAATCCTAAAAGATAGAGAAGCAGTAAGAATTTTTTTTTAAGAGAAAGCATAAAGTCTATGAGAGAAAGTATTCCCAAATATACTAATGGAAAGGTTATTATGATAAAGAGAGTGAAAGTGAATTTTAATAAGGCTAAAAGGGGTTCTGTTGGGGTGAAAAAGACAAATTTTTGTTGAAATCTCTTTTGTAGATAGAGCAAAAGTTCAGGAGATAACCAAAAAAGCGACAGGAAAACCGCAAGAGCAAGTGGCAAAAGTAGAAGCCCTTTTTTTCTTAAGAAAAAAAAGCCTCTTTTGAGGGCTCTAATAAGAGAAGCGCGTTCCATTAGAGGCGTTTAAAGCACATTTTTTTTCACCCAATTAACCCCATTTTCAAAGATAAGGAGCCCTTGAGGATAGGAAAGGTTTAGCCGTGTCCAACGAGGGTGATTGGTGACATCATTGAAGGCCTCTGGATGGGGCATAAGCCCAAAGATTCTTCCAGTGGGATCACAAAGACCAGCTACAGCTTTTTGTGAACCATTGGGATTATAAGGGTAAACTTGGGTAGGTGCCTTAGTTTCAGGATCAATGTATTGAAGAGCTATTTGACCATTAATTTCCCATTCTTTTAAAAGCTCTTCATTTTCAGCCACTAATTTCCCTTCGCCATGTCTTACAGGTAGGTACAGCTCTTCAAGCCCTTGAAGAAATACACAAGGGGTGTTAGCCTTTACCTTTAAATGAACCCATCTATCTTCAAACTTTCCCGAATCATTATAGGTAAGGGTAACCTTTCTTTGTCCTAAATAGGGTCCTCCAGGGAGGAGACCAGTTTTTACTAAAAGTTGAAAGCCATTGCAAATTCCAAGCATTAGGCCACCTTGTGCAAGAAACTTTATGAATTCTTCCCAAAGAGGGATTTTACCTTTGATTTTTAAATATCTAAAACGATGGGCACAAGCCTGAGCAGAACCTAAGTGATCCCCATTTAAAAAACCACCTGGAAAACATAAGATGTGATAATTAAGCAAGCTTTTTTCTCCGGACAAGATCTCTGAGAGATGAATTATTTCAGCAGAAGCCCCCACCTTTTCAAATACGAATTTCGTCTCCTCTTCGCAATTAATTCCATATCCCCATAACACTAAGACTTTTACCTTTTTCATCCCCTTTTCCTTTCCATCTTGGCAATCATCTTGATTAGAGTATAATAAACCCAATTATACCTCTAAACTTAAAAATCCCAAGAGATGAAGAGATTGATTTTACTTTTCATATGTTTTCTGCTTCCCGCTTTAGCTTTGGCTAATCCTATTCCAAGTAGATATCAATTAGAAGTTGTAACTGAAAAAAATTTGCTTAAGGGGAAGGCTCAATTTGAGTTGCTTAGAGAGGGTTTATATGAGTTTAATAAAGGGAATTTAAAAATTCTCTCCATAGAACTTGACTCTAAGCCTCTCAAAATAACTTCTTCTGCCGATACAAATACCCTTAGAATTTTTAATCCTCAAAAAAAAGGTACCTTAGAAATTAGCTTTGAAGTTAACTTAGAGACTGGCAATACCCTTTATCCACAAATCTTGGAGGACTATTTACCCTATCCCAAAGATGCTTTCTTGTGGGAAATGACCCTCAATGTTAAAGATGAAAAGGGTTTAAATCTTTTTATTCCTTACGAAGAAAAAGAAGCAATAAATGAAGAAAAGAATCTCTATAAAATAACAAAACCTTTATTGAAACCACCTCCTTTGATCAGGGGTTCTTTTATTCATAGAAAACTATCCTTTACAGGGGGAGAACTTGAATTTTTATTTCCAAAATTCTCTTCCGAGCAAGAATGGAAGGAATTTGAAAGATATTTTCAAAAAGAAATCGTCAAATACCCCTTGCCTGAGGTACTTTTTCCTTTCAAAAAATTGTATTTTATGCCTTTTTTTGAAAAAAGAAGCTATCCTCTACTAACTTTACTACCCTTAAATTTAAAGGAGGGATATGAACCAATTTTGGAAGCTCAGATCAGCCAAACTCTTAAATATGGCTTAAATCTGCACCAATCCTATCTTTTAGAAGGTCTAAAAACTTATTTAACCTCCTATGTTCTTTCACCCACAAAAAAAGAATTTAGAAAAAAGCTCCTCTTAAGAGATAGCGAAGAAGCCAAGGCTTTCTTTTATCTTTATGAAAAAATAGAGAGTATAGGAGAAAAGGCCTTTGAGGAATTTTTGAAAAACTATGTGCAGAGATATCTTTTTAATGGTTCCACAGAGGAGCTTTTTATAGGAAATTTATCTAAACTTGCCAATTCCTCCTTTAAGGTGGATTTTGAGACCTTCCAAAAGGTTGATTTAATTACGGAATTTGAAGTATCCTCTTTAGAGAATGAAAATAGATTTTTTTTAAGGGTTAAAATTTTGCAGGAGAGGGCTTTTAGACCCTTTCCCCTTGAAATAGTGGTTGAAACTGAAAAAGGAGAAAAGATTAAAAGAAAGCTCTATTTAAGCCATAAGGAAAATTTCTTTGATTTGTTTTTTACTCACAAACCCCTCAGAGTCACTCTGGATGATGAATATAAAATCTATCGTAGCCTCTCCTTTGAAGAATCCCCTTTTACTTGGGAGAGACTTTTCTCAAGTAAAGGTATAATCTATCTTGCTAAAAAAGAGGCACTACCTCTATATAGAGATTTGATCACTAACCTAAGGGAAAAGGGCTATTCACTTAAATTTGAGTCTCTGGAGCTTAATTCCTTACCGAGAGAAAATCTAATTTTTCTGGAAACCTTACCTATAAATTTTCATCTTCCCTCTCCTATGGACGGTTTTTATTTTAGAATTCTACCGCATCCCCATTCACAAGATCATTTTTTGGCCTTTATCAAAATTTCCTCTGCTCCGGATCTTAAAAAAATTCTCTCAAAGAGAGAACAATTAAAGACTGCTCAAGAATTTCACTTTAAAAAAGGAGAATGGGTTTTTAATAGGCAAAATTTTGCAAAAGAGGGTATAATCCTTGAAATTCAAGAAAAACCCAAATTTTATGGAATGAGGCCACAAGATTTAAAAAGTTTGGAAAATTTTATACCAGAGCTTTTACCTGTTCAAGTAATTCTCATTGGAGAAAATCATGATGAATATTCCCATCACCTCTTTCAACTTGAGATAATTAAGCAGTTCTATAACCTTGTAGGTCCTCAGGTTGTGATAGGACTTGAAATGGTGCAAAAACCCTTTCAAAAATCCTTAGATGATTTTATCTTAGGGAAAATCAGTGAAGAAGAGTTGTTAAAAAAAATTGAGTATTATGAAAGGTGGAAGTTTGATTATAGGCTTTATAGAGATATTTTCCTTTTGGCCAAGGAGAAAAAATTAAAGCTCTTAGCCCTTGATCTTCCGCAAGAGGTAACAAAAAAGGTTTTTAAAAGTGGATTGAACAATCTTTCAGAGGCAGAGAAAAAATATTTGCCTGAAATGGATCTAAATAATCCAAGTTATAGGGAATTCCTAAGAAAGGTTTTTTGGTTGCATAATTTTGATAATGGAACCAACTTTGAGTATTTTTATCAAGCTCAACTTCTTAGAGATGAAGCTATGGCTGAAGAAATAGTTAATTTTTTGAAAAAAAATCCAGAGAAGAAAATGATTGTTTTAGTGGGTAAAGGACATATTCAGGATAAGTATGGCATACCCTGGGCCTTAAAGAAAAGAAATTTTTCTAATTTTAAAACTATAGTTTTAGGAGAAGTAGAAATTTTATCTCCTGTGCTTGCAGATTATTGGTTTAATCCGGGTCCTATGGAGTACGAAAAAAGTCCTACCCTGGGAGTTGTAGTGGAGGAGGTTCAAGAGGGCTTGGTTATAAAGGAGGTCAAAAAAGGCTCCCTGGCTGACTCGCTTAACCTCAAACCAGGCGATATACTCTTGATGTTAGACAATAAACCATTAAAAAAGATAGCTGATTTAAAAATACTACTTACCTTTAAAAGAAAAGACTCGGAAATATACTTAAAGATAAAAAGGAAAGAGGAAACGCTGGATTTAAAAGGTAATTTAAAATAGTATAGAGGTGTTATTCCTAAGGTCAGGCACACTTTTTTACTGTTTTGAATTGTCAAATTCTTCTTTATTCGCTTTCTATTATTGAATTGTATTGTAGGGGCTCAGCATGCTGAGCCCAAGAATTTAAAAATCGTAGTGGCTGCCCTTGTAGCTGCCCATAATGGGCAAGGCGATGCCGTGCCCCTACATAAAAAAGGTAGCCGCAGGCTTTAGCCTGCGAAAAATACTTGTAGGGGCTCAGCATGCTGAGCCCTAAGGGTTTAAAGGTTTAAACTTTGAGGGTAATTCAGGAATTGACTTGATTTGTAGAGGTAAATCACGCTTTGCCACAAAAAAATGAGCGATTCGTGAATCGCCCCTACAAAATATCGGGCAGGGGCTAGCCCAGCCCCTACACAATGCGATCCTTCAAGATAGTGATTAACAGTGATGATTTAAAATAGTATCTTCTTACTTCCCTTCTCTTTGGAGAGAAATCTTTATTATTACTTTACTGCGCTTTCTAATTTCTTTCCCGGACTAAATTTTACTACTTTTTTGGCAGGTATTTTAAGAGGAGCACCTGTTCTTGGATTTCTTCCACTTCTCTCAGCTCTTTTGGCGACTTGAAAAGTTCCAAAACCAACTAAAACTACTTTATCTTCCTTTGCAATAGCCTCTTCCACTGCTTGCATAAAGGCATCTAAGAGTTTCTCAGCATTAGCCTTAGTAGTTCCAGCTATCTCTGCCATTCTCTTTACTAAATCAGCCTTGTTCATAGTACCCTCCTTTTATTTAGGATTTTCTGGAATTATTGAGAATTTATATAACAAACTTAGAAGGTTTGTCAAGAGTGAATGAGAATGTTTCAAAAAATTTAGCAAGCTCTCTAAGTACAAAGATTACACTAACTTATTGCAAACTCCTATACCCTCCAAAATAATACAAAAAACAAAAAACCCCCACCCCAAAGGAGCACTCCTACCAAATTCCACATA
>CALLJI010000208.1 GCA_938091475.1 uncultured Caldimicrobium sp.
CCAAGCCATTTCCAAATCAAAGGGTGAAGGATAGGCAGGGTAATTGGGATGAGAATGAAAAATTCCAAGAATTTCAAGGTTTTTAGCTGTAGCCTTTTTTTCCGCTTCTAACCATTCCCTCGGAGAAAGGGCATATCTTCTCTTTCTCTCTTCTTTATTTTCCCAAACATTTTCCATAGGATAGACCTCTTTCACCAAGTAGTTTTCACTATATTCCCCTAAAAGTAAGCCACATCCCTCTTCAGGATATTTCTCTAATAAGTGGCGGATAATGGTCTCCCATAAATTCTCTGGAATTAGAAGTTTCATTTTATGCCTCCCAAAAGGATTCACTTAAATACTTGTGCCCACTATCAGGAAACACAGTAACTATGGTTCCTTCCTTTAAATTTCTTGCCAACCTTAGAGCTCCCACTAAGGCAGCACCTGAAGAGATGCCCAAAAATAAGCCCTTTAAAGCGAGAACTTTCTTTACCATAGCATAAGCTTCTTCTGTAGAAAGAAAGAAGAGATCATCTAAGAGGGATTCTTGATAAATGGCTGGTCTTAAAGTACTCGCCATATGTTTTAAGCCTTCAATTCCATGGAGCGGATGGTCAGGCTGTATACCAATTAACTTAATTTGAGGATTTTTCTCCTTTAAAAAATCGACCTAATCCCATCATAGTGCCACTTGTTCCAAGCCCTGCTATAAAGTGAGTAATCTCTCCCTGTGTTTGATTCCAAATTTCTGGACCAGTAGTTTTATAATAAGCCAAATAATTAGCGGAATTACTATACTGATCCGCATAAAAATATTTCTCCGGCTCCTGGGCATAAAGCTCTCTTGCTTTCATAATAGCCCCATCTATGCCCTCCAAGGGGTCAGTTATGATAAGCTCTGCACCAAAAATTTTTAAAAGCCTCTTTCTTTCTGGGCTTGCATTATCTGGAAGACAAAGGGTAATCTTATAGCCCCTACTTCTTCCCAAGAGCGTATAAGCAATGCCCATATTTCCAGAAGTTGCATCCAGAATTCTTTTTTCAGGGGTGGCTGACCCTCTTTTTCAGCTTGAAGAATTATTTCTCTTGCCGGTCTATCCTTGATTGACCCACCAGGATTATACCATTCTGCTTTAGCTAATATTTTTACCTTTTTGTTCTTATTTGTGTTCTTATCTAATAAATCGCTTAAATCTATAAAGGGGGGTGTTTCCTATGAGTTCAAAGATATTTTTATATATTACATTTTTCATCGCCTTTGCCTCCTCTTATGGAGAGCTTTTTAAGGAGTTTTTTGATTTTGGAAAGCTTTAAAATTGATTAAATGAGAGTACGCCCTGGGCACATTCGCCCAGGACAACAGATGGTAGAGAAGAGATGGGAAAAATTGTTTTCAATCTTCATAATTAATTTAGTATTTAACTTAATTTTTAAATTTGTCAAGTACTTTTGGAGAATGTTTCAAAAATTGAAGGCTTTTTCAAGGTGTTATTCTTAATCGAAAAAATTTGTAGGAGGGACAATTCAAGAATTGCTCCCAAACAGGTGTAGGGGCGATTCACGAATTGCCCCTACGAATTCAATCCTACATAGTTCAGATACAATATTAAAAATTTTTCCCTTTATGTGCCACCGTATTTTCATAAGCAAAAACCTGCCCTAAAATAGCTTTATTTTCCACTATAATATTTAGTCATCCAGGGTTTTTCTATCCACTTTCTTACCTCTAATAAAAAGAAAGCTAATAAAAAGGCTATTGCGGGGTAAATCCAGTCAGAGGCTTTAAGGGGGGTGCAGTGTAAATAATCTCTAAGAACATATACGGCAAAGAGTTGTAAAGGAATACCGATGAAAATAACCACAATGTAGATATAGGGATTTAGGCGAAAGTTTTCTAAGGGCTTTAGGAAAAAGGGATATTCTCTAACATTTTGAAACCCATGTGCCCACTGGCATGCCACACTGGAGAGAAATACAATGGTGATAGCTGTATCTAAAGGATAGTTTTGGCTAAGAAGATAGGTAAAAATAGCTAAACAGATTACACTCATAAAAAGTGCAAAGGTCAGGATGCGATAAAGTTGAAAGGCATCTAAGAACCAAGTAGTAAAAACTGAAGGTTTTAGAGAGAAGATCCATTTTTCTTCTTTGGTTAATACCAAAGGTTTGTCCTGAATACCATCTGAAACTATGTTGATCCAAAGAATTTGGGTGGGATATAAAGGTTGAGGAAGTCCTAAAAAAAAGGCTAAAAAGAGAAAGGTTACTTCACCTACACTTGTAGAGAGAAGATATAGGATAACCTTTCTTAAATTATGGGAAATGCGTCTTCCAATTTTGATGGCATCAACAATGACCGAGAGATCCCTTTCTAAGAGCACCATTTTAGCAACAGATTTAGTAGCCTCTGCACCTTCATACATAGAAATACCTAAATCCGCTGATTTAACAGCTGGTAAGTCATTTACTCCATCTCCCAACATTACCACTTCTTCTCCCTTTTCTTGAAGGAGCTTAACCACTTTATATTTGTCATCAGGGGTAGCTCTGGCAATTACACTAACCTTGGGAAGAAGCTTTATTAATTCTTCCTCGGTATAGTGGTTAAGTTCTCTACCTTCAAGGCAAATTTTGCTCTCGTCGTGGATACCAACTATAGAGGCTATATATTTGGCTGTTTTAAGATTATCCCCGGTAATCATAATCACATTAATCCCAGCTCTTTTGGCAGCTTCTACTGCCTCAATCGCTGTCTCTTTGATAGGATCTAAAAATCCCACTATTCCTATAAGTTTGATTTTAATCTTTGAGATATCCTTTGGAATTTCTTCTAATTCGCTGTAGCCGAAGGCAAGCACCCTTAACCCCTTTTCTGCCATCTCATCGTGCACTTTCCTCAAAATTTCCAAACTTTCCTTGTTAAAAGCAAGCTTTTCAAGGGACTCAAAGGCTCCCTTTATAAAAAGGTAATTTTTTTCCTCTACTTTATGGGCAGAACCCATTAGCCTTAACTTTGGATCAAAGGGATAATGCCAGATTCTCGGATACCTCTCTCTAATGTAAATATGGTCTGCGCCTTTTTCTTTTATCCATTTTATCATAGCTATTTCAATGGGATCTCCTTTATCTAAATCTGAATCATTCGCAAGTGAAAAGATAAGAGGATCCATATGAGGCTCCAATGAAAAGACCTCGCTTACGATAAGTTTGTTTTCTGTTAGAGTCCCCGTTTTATCAGTGCAGATAAAGGTAGCGCTCCCTAAGGCTTCAACTGCAGGAAGCTGTCTAATAAGGGTTTTTTTTCTGTAGAGCACAATAGCTCCAATTACTAAAGCAATGGTCATTACAATAGGAAGACCCTCTGGAACAGCTGAAACCAGCTGAGCTAAAACCAATAGAATGACACTCTTTAAATCTCTCCCCTGAAAAAGACTAAGAACAAAAATCAAAGAGAGTAATACTAAAAGGACTGCTACCCATCTTTTTGAAAATCTTGCTATAGCTCTGGTAAGAGGAGTAGCTCTCTCTTTCACCTCCAATTTTTTATAAATTCTTCCCATTTCTGTATCTATCCCTATAGCATAGACTACCCCCATTCCCATTCCCTTATGAATATATGTTCCCGCAAAAACCAAATTTTGTCT
The DNA here is from genome assembly GCA_938091475.1 of uncultured Caldimicrobium sp. Lineage (GTDB taxonomy): Bacteria > Desulfobacterota > Thermodesulfobacteria > Thermodesulfobacteriales > Thermodesulfobacteriaceae > Caldimicrobium. The sequence continues at coordinate 3,627 of CALLJI010000208.1, forward strand.
CTCATATAGAGGAGTTTCCTCAGGCAAAATCACCTCTGCTATTTTTTCCACAGGAACAGACTCCCCAGTAAGAATAGATTCA
>CALLJI010000209.1 GCA_938091475.1 uncultured Caldimicrobium sp.
TAAAGAGATGAATAAAAAAAACCTTTTCATTAAAGTTATTTTACCATTTTCTTGCCAATTTAACAGCTAATTTAACAGCGGAAACAAAACTCGTGGGATCAGCTATTCCCTTTCCCGCAATATCATAGGCAGTTCCGTGAACAGGAGATGTTCTAACAAAGGGTAGTCCTAAGGTGAGATTTACTCCGTCTTTAAAATGCAGTAATTTAAAGGGAATGAGCCCTTGATCATGATAAAGGGCAACTACAAAGTCAAACCCCCCTTTTGAGGCTCTGTAAAATAAGCTATCAGCTGGATAAGGACCATAAAGGGGGATGCCCCTTTTTTGCAACCTATCAACTAAGGGTTTTAAAGATGTGATCTCTTCATCTCCCAAAAGTCCTCCTTCTCCTGCATGGGGATTTAGAGCGCAAAGAGCTATTTTTATGCTTTCTTTCTTTCTCTTTATCTTCATTAAAAACTCATAAATTAATTCAACTCTTGCGACAATTTTTTCTTCCTCAATTTTCTGAGGAACTTCTTTTAGAGGGATATGGGTAGTAGCTAAGGCTACTTTTAGTTTTTTTCCATAAAAGGTCATAGCAAATTTTTTGACCCTAAAACTTTCCGCAAGGAACTCAGTATGTCCTCTGTAAGGAAGCTCTAAAACCTTAAATGCCTCTTTGTTTATAGGAAGGGTAATAAGTCCCTTTAATTGTCCTTTTTTAAGATAATATATAGCCATAAAAAGATAATCAAGAGAAGCTTTGTGAGAATCTTTGGTGGGAAATCCAGGAGTAATCTTTAAATCTGAAATAGAGAGAATTTTAATATTTTCAGGAAAGAAAACCCTATAGATATCAGCTAAAGATAAAAGAAGATTTTTATCACCAAAGATGAGAAATTGTGCCTTTATTTTTTCTAATTGAGGAAGGGCTTTAATTAAAATCTCTGGGCCAACCCCTACAGGGTCACCCAGAGTAATTCCAAGCCTTATCATTTCATCTCTTCAAAATCTGCGTCTATAACTTCTTCTCCCTCCTTTTTCCCAGATTCTTTTGGACTTTCTGCTCTCTGTTCCGCTTTACTTTTGTAAAGCATTTCAGCTAATCTATAGGAGGCTTGTGTAAGATCATCCATAGCCTTTTTAATGGCGTTCACATCTTCTTTTTCCATAGTATCTCTTAAATATTTAATTTTCTCCTCTACCTCTTTTCTTAAATCTTCGGTTATTTTATCTCCTAGTTCCTTTAAAGTTTTTTCCACAGAATATATCAAGGAATCTGCCTGGTTCCTTGCCTCGGCAAGTTCTTTTTTTCTTCTATCTTCCTCTGCATACTGCTCCGCCTCTTTAATAATTTTCTGAATTTCCTCTTCAGAAAGACCAGAACTTGGTCTTACCACAATAGATTGCTCTTTCCCTGTGCCTAAATCTTTGGCTGTAACATGTAAAATTCCATCTGCATCTATATCAAAGGTAACCTCAATTTGTGGAATGCCTCTTGGAGCAGGAGGTATACCTACCAAATCAAATTTTGCTATGCTCTTATTATCTTTAGCCAGCGGTCTTTCTCCTTGTAAAACATGGATAGTTACTGCAGTTTGATTATCCGCAGCTGTTGTGAAAATCTGACTCTTTCTGGTAGGGATGGTAGTTCCTCTTGGTATTAAAACGGTAAATACACCACCCAAGGTTTCAATTCCCAAAGAGAGAGGTACAACATCCAGTAAGAGCACATCTTTAACTTCTCCTTTTAAGACTCCAGCCTGAATAGCAGCACCCATAGCCACCACTTCATCGGGGTTTACACCTTTTACCGGTTCCTTCCCAAAAATTTCTTTAACTTTTTGTTGCACTCTGGGCATTCTCGTCATTCCACCTACTAAAATCACCTCATCAATATCCTGAGGGGTGATTCCAGCATCTTTCATAGCAATCCTACAGGGCTCTTCCAGCTTTTGAATTAAATCCTCTACTAAACTCTCAAGTTTTGCCCTGGTAAGTTTTATGACTAAATGTTTAGGACCAGTTGTATCTGCAGTAATAAAGGGAAGATTAATTTCTGTCTCTAAGGTGGAAGATAATTCTATTTTAGCCTTTTCTGCTGCTTCCTTTAATCTTTGAAGTGCCATTTTGTCCTTCTTAAGATCAATATTATGTTCCCTTTTAAACTCCTCACAAAGCCAATCTACTATTTTCATATCAAAATCTTCGCCACCTAAGAAGGTATCTCCAGAAGTGGCTTTTACTTCAAAAACACCATCTCCAATCTCCAAGATAGAGATATCAAAGGTTCCTCCCCCTAAGTCAAAAACTGCAATAAGTCCTTCTTTTTTCTTTTCTAAACCGTAGGCTAAACAAGCTGCTGTGGGCTCATTGATAATTCTTATAACATTTAAACCCGCGATTCTTCCAGCATCTTTGGTGGCTTGTCTTTGAGAATCATCGAAATAGGCTGGGACTGTAATCACTACATCTATTACTTCTTCTCCCAGGTATTCCTCTACATCCTGTTTTATTTTTCTTAAAATCATAGCGGAGATCTCTGGGGGACTATAACGCTTGCCTCTGATTTCTACATGGGCATCCCCATTTGGAGCTTCCACTATTTTATAGGGCACTTTCTTCATCCAAGACTGCACCATAGGATCCTGAAATTTTCTACCCATCAAACGCTTAATACCAAAGATTGTATTTTCTGCATTTATTATGGCTTGCCTCTTGGCTGGAAGACCAACCAAAATCTCTCCACTTTCCTGAAAGGCTACTATAGAAGGAGTAGTTCTTGTCCCTTCTCTGTTTGGAATTACCTTGGGTTCTCCTCCCTCAAAAACAGCTACACAAGAATTGGTAGTTCCAAGATCAATCCCTATAATAGGTACTTTCTTTGCCATAGCTCAAACCTCCCTTTATAGATTTATTCATTTTCAACCTCTTTCTCTTCTTCTACTGCTTCTTCTTTTACTATTTGCGGTTTCCCTTGACAAACACAGACTAAAGCTGGTCTTATAACTCTCTCATGGAGTAAATATCCCTTTTGAAAAACTTTAGTAATCCCTCCATTGGGAATTTCTTTATGCACTTCTACCTGTAAAGCATCATGATAATGAGGGTGAAAGGGTTCTCCTATGGCAGGTTCAAATTGTTTTAGGCCAAATTTTTCTAAAGTCTGGATTAATACCTTTAAAGTTAATTCTACTCCCTCTTTTAGCGCTTGAATATTAGAGGTACTTTCAAAGGCTTTAAGAGCCATTTCTAAATTGTCAATAGAGGGTAGAAGCTCTTTAAAGACAGTCTCCAAGGCAAATTTAAAATATTCTTCTTTTTCTCTTTTAAAAGCCTTTTTTAAATTCTCTACCTCTGCTGCATATCTCAAAGCTTTATCTTTCCAACCTTTAAGCTCCTCTTCTAATTTTTCTATCCTTTCTAAATTTGTAGATCCTTGCCCCTGCACTTTTTCCTCTTCAGCTTTTATATCTTCCATTCCATAACCTCCTTGCCCTTTACAAATCCATCTTTTTGGTTAACATAAAAATTAAGTCTTTTCTTTGATTTTTCCAGTGGTGTTACGGAGGAAAATCTAAAATTTTTTATGGAAAACTGGCAAATTAAAGAAATAATTTTAAAAGCCTTAGAAGAGGATTTGCCCTTTGGGGATAAAACCTCAGAAATACTTATACCATCTAATTTGTGGGGTAAAGCTTATTTTTTAGCTAAGTCCTCTTTAGTTATCTGCGGCGAGCCTGTGGTAGATATTCTTTTTAAAGAAATTGATCCTAATATAAAAATTGATTGGCTTTATCCTGAAGGAAGTTTGATTGAGTCCTTTACTAAATTTGGTTATGTTCAAGGCCCGGTGAAAAACCTGCTTAAAGGTGAGAGAGTAGCTTTAAATTTTCTTCAGCATCTTTCAGGTATTGCAACCACAGTAAGAAAATGGTCAAAGAAACTAAAAAAGGCCACCCTAATTGATACCAGAAAGACTTTGCCGGGGTTGAAAATTCTCCAAAAATATGCTGTAAGAGTAGGTGGTGGAAAAAACCATAGATTTTCTCTTTCAGATGGTATTCTCATAAAGGATAACCATATAAAGGCTTTAGGAGGGCTAAAGGAAACTCTGGAGAAACTTAAAGACCTTCCCCATTATTTAAAAGTAGAAATAGAGGTCAAAAGCCTCTCCGAACTTCAACTTCTCTTAGAAAGTGATACCAAGGTGGATACAGTTCTTTTAGATAATTTTCCTCTGGAAGAGTTAAAAGAAGCTATAAACTTAATTAAGTCTAAAAAACCCTCCTTAGAAATAGAAATCTCTGGGGGGATTAATGAAAATACTATTGAACAATATACAGAATTAGAGATTAATTATATCTCTTCAGGAGCCTTAACCCATTCTGTTAAGGCGGTTGACATAAGCTTTAAAATTGAAGAAGCTTGGGAGATTTAGGTAGGGGGCGAAAGCCCCCAAAGACTACTTATCCAGCAAAGGCCTTTTCTAAAGGAGGTATCACCTGTTTCTTTCTGCTCATAACTCCATCTAACCAAATAGATCTACCCTCAAGTTTTTTCCCAAAGGCTTTTTCAATTACACTTGGGTCATCAGTTACTACAAAGAGTTCTGTGCCTTCTTTCATAATATCAGTAAGCATAAAGACTATGCTATGATAGCCTCCTTCTTGTTTCATTTTTACAAGCTCGTTATAGATTTCATCTTTTCTTCCCTCAATTAAGGAGAGGTCTATCACCTCAATTTGACCAGCACCGACCTTCTTTCCGCTCATATTGTAATCTTTATAATCTCTCATAATAATATCCCTAACTGCCATTCCACTTACATCAGAGAGCTTAGACTTTACCTCTATACCGAATTTTGTGATATCCTCAATGCCAGCCAACTTTGCCAAGGCCTCCCCGGCAGCTTTGTCCATAGGAGTGGTAGTGGCAGACTTAAAGATTACAGTGTCACTAAGTATAGCAGAAAGCATAAGGGAAGCTATATCCTTTGGTATTTCAACCCCAGTTGTATCATAGAGGTATTTTATAGTGGTTGCTGAGCACCCCACAGGAAAATTTACAAAACAGATGGGATTAGGCGTAGTTACATCACCAATTTTGTGATGATCAACGATAGCCACAATCTCAGCTTGAGAGAGATTATCCACACTCTGCACTACATCAGAGTGATCAACCAAGGCAATTTTTTTACCAGCTCCGTCTGTCATCATCTCTGGAACAGAGAAACCAAACTTTTCCAAGACAAACTTAGTTTCTGCATTAGGTTCACCTTGCCTTACAGGCACAGCCTCAAGCTCTGGCATTTTCATTTGGGCAAGAATCCCTCTCTTTTTCCATTCATTCCAAAGATGGGCAAAGGCAATAGCAGAGCAAATAGAATCTGTGTCTGGATTCTTGTGGCCAACTACATAAAGCACATCTCCGGACATCTTACACCTCCTTAAATTAATTTTACTTGGTATTTTAATTACAAAATTAACCTTGTCAATATGGCGTGAAAGATTTATAATTACCTTTTTAAAGAGGGCTTATCTTTTTCCGATAAAAAGAGGTGGAAAAAGATGGAAAGAGAAGCAGTAAGGATTGATGTAATCATACCCATTGAAGTCTACCCAATTTCTGAAAGGGAACTTGAAAACAAAAGCGCAAGGATTGTAGGTGAGATGCCACTATTCTCCTATATTCCTCTCAAAGATACCTTGGATGAGGCCTTAAATAATTGGCTAAAATTGATCAATGTGAAGCTCGATTTTCTCATAAATTTATTGACCAGAGAAAGAGAGGGTTTTCATCTCCTGCCTTTGAGAAAAGTAAATCTTAGTGAGAAAGGGATAAGGGTAGCTGTTAAAACCCCCTTTGAGATTGATTCATATGCAGAGGTAAAACTGGTTTTAGATATCTGCGAACCTTTGGGTTTTTATTTGTATGGAAAAGTTTTGCGATGTGAAAAAAAAGGGAAGGATTACGAAATAGCCCTAGAATGGCTACCAATGCCTATTGATATCAAAGAAAAATTAAGTTTTTATATTCTGCAAAAGGAAAGAGAATTGATCAGAAGTAGAAAAGAGGCTTAAAATATGCCAGCTATTGTCGGGTTTATTGTGGTTATTTTATGTGTTTTTGGAGGTTATGCTTTAGAACATGGAAATTTTTCGGTCATTATTCAACCTGTGGAATGGTTAATTATTTTCGGAGCTGCCATAGGTGCACTTCTTACTGCCAATAATATGACCCTTGTAAAAGGGGTCATACAAGGGGCAATAAAAGCCTTAACCAAACCAGCTAATTACACGAAGGATGACTATGTTGATTTATTACTCCTTCTCAATGACATTTTCAGAAAAATCAAAAAAGAAGGGCTTATATCTATAGAACAGGACATTGAAAATCCAGAGGCAAGCAAAATTTTCTCTGCCTATCCCAAAATCCTTGCTAATCACCTTCTACTTGACTTCATTCGGGACACCTTTAGATCCATTCTTACCACTAATATTACCCATTTTGAATTAGAAAGCCTCTTAGAGAATGAGATAGAAATCATTTTTCACGAGGCCGCTGAGCCAGCTCATAAACTCTCCAATTTAGCAGATTCTATGCCAGGATTAGGGTTAGTAGCTGCTGTGCTTGGGATCATACTTACTATGGGGAAAATTGATCAACCTCCTGCGGTGCTTGCTCATCATCTCTCTATTGCCTTAGCTGGCACTTTTATCGGTATTCTTACCTGTTATGGATTTATGGCCCCCCTTTCAGCAAGAATGGAAAAATTAGCTTTAGAAGAAAAGGAATATCTCTCAGTTGTAAAGACAGCTATTGTCTACTTTATCGGAGGCGGAGCTCCTCAAATAGCAGTGGAATTTGCAAGGAGAAGCATTCCACCTCATATGAGACCAAGCTTTGCAGAACTTGAAGCCAAAATTAAAGAGAGAAAATAATGAGCACCCCTCCTATTATTGTAAAAAGAGTCAAGAAGGTAGTAGCAGGTCATCATGGAGGTTCTTGGAAAATAGCTTATGCAGATTTTTTAGCAGGTATGATGACCTTCTTTTTACTTCTTTGGCTGGTCACTCTTATGGAACCTAAAACTAAAGCCCAAGTAGCAGCTTATTTCAAAAAATTTAATATCTTTACTAAAGCAGGCGTAAGTATGCTTATGGAGTTCTATCGCACTGGTAAAATGGAGGGGCCTAAAATTCAAAGCCTGCCTCAGGAATTACCTCCTGTAAAGGGTGAAGAAGAAAAATTTAGAAGAATCATAGAAACCCGGCTTAAGTCTTTACAAGAACATGTCTTAATAGAAGTTATAGAAACCAAAACCCAAGAAAGGATTGTCAAAATTGAAATTATGGAGTTAGTAAACAAACCACTTTTTCATTCAGGGAGCGCTGAATTACTCCCTGAAGGAAAGGAAATTCTAAAAATATTAGCAGAAGAATTAAGAAATTTACCTGTAATGGTATCAGTTGAGGGACACACAGATGCTGTCCCCTCAAGGCGCGGAAAAATTGGAAACTGGGAGCTTTCTTCAGCCAGAGCCCTCTCAGCCGCTTTAGAACTTGAAAAAAACGGTCTTCCTCCAGATAGCATTTTAGAAATAGTTGGTTATGCCGAAAATTTTCCCCTCATCAAGGATAATCCCTTTGACCCAAGAAACCGTAGGATTACTCTAACCCTCCATTATGGATCTCCGGAACAAATGAAGGCAAAGGAAATTTCTCCAACTCCCTCAGTGCCTTAGCCTTAAAATAAGCTTTAGCGGGACCCTTTCAAAACCCAAAGTCTCTTGGAATTTGCGCGATAGAAATTTAACTATGTGTTTGGGGACCTCCTCTGGATTTAAATTAATAAATATCACAAAAGTAGGCGGAGCTATTTCCACTTGAGTAGCATAATAGATTTTTAAGCGTTTTCCCTTTATATTAAAGGTATACTTTGACTTCAATTCTTCAATGAGCCGATTAACAGCTGAGGTTGGTACACGTTGGGTATAACTTCTATAGATCTCCTCAGCTAAGGGTAATATTTTGTCTACATTATAGCCCTCTTTAGCAGACATAGGAAGTAAGGTAATCCAAGAAATGAATTTAAGTTGGGTTCTAAGAAGTTCGAGAAAAACCTTACCCTTTGTGGGATTCTTTTCAAAGATGTCCCATTTATTAATAAGAAGGATAGCAGCCTTTGCATTCTTTTCAATTTGACGCAAAAGGGTTTTATCTTGATGGGTTAAGCCCTCCTCTGCAGTAATCAGGAAAAGCACCAAATCTACCTTTTTTAAAGTTTCAAGAGCCTTTGATACACTAAACTTTTCCACCCTCTCTTTTATAGAAGCTCTCCTTCTTATACCAGGCGTATCAATTAACAAAAAGGCACTCCCATCCTCTCTCTCTAAAAGTACATCCACACAATCACGAGTTGTTCCAGGTATTTCTGAAACAAGCATTCTCTCATAGCCAATTAACCTATTAATAAGGGTGCTTTTACCTACATTAGGTCTTCCTAATACACATATTTTGATTAGCCCCTCTTTGGGAAGAGGTGAAAGGGAGGATGAGGCATAATCAGATAGGGCCTCTTTGAGATCATAGATATTTTGCTTTTCCTTGGCTGAGATAAAAAAAATTTCTTTAAATCCAAGGGCATAAAACTCTTCAGCCCTCTTTCTATCTTCTTTTCCTTCAACTTTGTTTACCACTAAAAGTACCTTTTTATCAAATTTTCTTATATACTTTGCTATCTCTTCATCCATAACAGTTAAACCCTCTTTGGCATCCACCACAAAGAGAATTAAATCAGCCTGAACCAAAGTTTTATTCACAATCTCTAAAAGAAGATGAGATAGGGTGTCCCTGCGGGAAAGATCGATGCCACCAGTATCAATCACTTTATAGCCTTTACCTGGCTCAACTTCTACATAGCCAACAAGAAAGTCTTTAGTTACTCCAGGGGTCTTCTCCACAATTGCCTTTTTCTCTCCAATTAGAGTATTAAAAAGCGTTGATTTCCCCACATTAGGTCTTCCTACAATCACCACTTGGAACATTTTCTTTTCTCCTCTTTTAATTTTTTCACCCAAGGAAAGAGATTAAAATTCACATGGGGAATAAAGAGAGCTCCTGTTAATAATTCCATAAATCGACTCTCCACATTTAATTCAATGTAGGTTATTTTTTTAACAATTTCTTCAATTTCTTTATAGTTTGCCCTTTGCAAAAACTTAACCGCCCCCTTTCCAGCCCCATTGCCTATACCTTCGCTTTTTGTTAAAGCCTCCTCTGGAAGCATACCTAAAATTACAGCTGAAGGCACATCTATGTGATTTCCAAAAGAGCCTGCTACAAAAAATGTTGATATCTCTTGAAAGGTTATGCCCACTTTTTCGGTAAGAAGCTGTAAAATAGTATACATCGCTCCCTTTGATCTTAAAAAACTCTTTATTTCGCTTTCTTTAAGATAGATAGGTTTTTTGTGCAAAGTCTCATCTGGTGGAATTAGCAGAAGAGCTCTCTCTCCGTTAATTTCTATAAGTAATGGGCTTACCTTAGTAGGATTTATCTTCCCTTCGGGTGTAATATAGTCCTGTAAAAAGAGGTCCGCCATGAGTTCAATCACTGCAGATCCGCAAAAACCAATGGGTTCTTCGTCACCTATGGTTTTATAATACAGTCTTGTCTCTCCTTGAGGCATAAAAAATTTTTCCACTGCCCCCTTTTTTGCCTGAGTTCCACACTCAAAAATTCCTCCCTCTAAAGCCGGACCAGCTGCTCCTGCACAGGCTAATAAAAAATCTCTATTCCCTAAAACCACCTCTGCATTTGTACCAACATCTAAATAAAAGGAAAGCTCCTCCTTTTTATAGATCTCTGTCTCATATAAACCTGCAATAAGATCACCCCCAAAATAAGTCCCTGCAAGAGGAAAAATAAAAATCTTACCGGCAGGATGAATAGAAAAGCCAAGCTCCTTTGCAGAATAAAAGGGTATATTTTTAACAACAGGCACATAGGGCTCAACTATTAGATAATTTACAGGGAGATTTAACAAAAAGTGCGTCATAGCTGTATTACCACAAAGACTAAGAAAAAAGATCTCCTCTGACCCAATCTCTTCAAATGCCCTATTGATTGCCTCGAGAGTAATTTTGCTCAGATAGGCTAAATTTTCAGCTTTTCTGGCAAAATGAAGTCTTGTAAGTATGTCCTCTCCAATTTCAATTTGTGGATTAAAGAGGGAAATCTCTTTGATAATTCTTTCCGATATAAAATCATAGACATAGAGGGCAATCGTGGTACTTCCTAAATCAATGGCACAGCCTAAAACCCTCTTAGGCTTCTCCTTTATTGCCTCTGCTACAAAATAATACTTTTCTTCTTTAATTAACACTAAGGTAAGCTCCTCACTTTCTCTCAAGAGAAAGGGTATTTTTCTTAAGAGAGGGAGATCAAAGATTAGCCCCTCTTTTCTAATCTCTTCAGGAAGGCAGGCTATAATCCTTTCTGTGTCAAAATTGAAAGTGCCTAAGGTGGGTCTTTGAGGTTTTATGGAAAATACTTGAACTGCCTTCATAAATCCTTAGCACCATCTTTGGCTAAACATCCACCACACACTGAGCCACATACTTATCCTTAATTTTTTCAAATTTAGCCATAGTAAAGGTTGCCCCCTTTACCTCCACACCATATCCGTATTTTTCCGAATCAAAGGGTATCCCTCCTACCTCGCCTTTAAGTAAAAAGGGAGTAGATTCTTCTAAATGTCCTCTAAACTCATAAAGAAGTAATCCCTCTATGGAAGCTATACTTAAGACCTTATTGATAAAGACAACCAAAAGCTCATCTAAAAAATCTGCCTCAACTTCTATGGGGATATAACTCTGTGGTGGCTCATCCATAAAGGAAGTTTTCTCAACCATAAGACTTGTCAAAGCCTTAAGAAGGTTAGATAAAGCCTCCTCAGGTGTTTCCCCAAAGCCCCTTACACCAACATCAGCACCGTGCTCAAAGGTTTCAAATTCTCTCATTATGTGCACCTCTAATCTCCTATTTTTTGAAAAGGCAATCTTTTGACTGTCTCTCCTTCAAATATACTCACATTTAAGGGAAAGAAAAGGTTTAGAGGACAACAGTTCTCTCTTTCCCTCTCTCTAATCCATAAAAAATAATCCTCCCTTGGAAAAATATAAAGAGCATCCTCTCTATCTTTCTCTATAATCTTGAGAATTGCCTCTTCTTTACTAACTCTTTTTTTACTTCTAAGTACATAAAGAACCTCTGCCCTTGGATGAGGTAACACTTCCTTCAACGGTCTATTAACTAAAATTATACTCAAAGCCTTAAATTCCAGCCAATAATTTCCCTCTCCCAGGGGGATTAATTCTGTATTTAATTTAAAAATCCTCAAATCTTCAAAAAGTTCAAAATCTAAAGGGGTATAAACTCTATGAAGGAGAAAATTTTTTCTTAACTCTTCAAGGTTAGCCTTCTCTGAAAAGAGAAATAGACCCTTTATTTCTCTAACCCCAATTTTTCGAAGAAGAGGGATAAGCCTATTTCTTATCTCCCACTCCCCTTTAGCACCCTCCCTAAGTAACAGATAATAATCCTTTTTGTCCTTTATCAAAAAAGCCTGAAGATTAAAAAATTTTGGAATAAAGAGGAAGTCCACCCTTTCATAGAGCTTCTCAATAGCTTGATAGGTTATAAAAGCCCAACCTAAGATTAAGGCAAACTTAGTAAGCCTTTTTAAAGAAATTTTAATCAGGATTAGCACAAAAATTACAAGGGAGAAAAACCAGATTAGAAAGAGATTTACAGGAAGGGAGACACTATAGCGCCATTCAAAAAAGGGAATTTGGGCATAAAGGTCAAAAATCTTCGCTAACCCCTCTAAAAGAACAGAGGAAAGTGAAGAAAAAAAGAGAGCTATTAGGGCTCCCAATATGGAGAAAGGAATAAAGAGGAAACTCCAAAAGGCTCCAGCCAAAAGATTATTTAGAGGTGTAGCTACAGGGAAATAACCAGTTAAAGAGATAAGAAAGGGAAAGGTAAATAAACTGACAAAAGTGGAAAGAAATAAAGCCTGAGTGGAAGTATAGAGAATTCTCATTGGAACTGAAACCTTTGAATCCTCTAATCTCCAAAACTTCTCTTTGAATACTCTATCGCCCCAAAGTAAGGCCAAGGTTGCAATAAAGGAGAGTTGAAAGGAAACGCTCCCTATAAGATTGGGGCTAATTAGGAGAAGAATGGCACCTGCAAGCATAAGGAGAGGAAGGAGTGGAGTTGGTCTAAATAGGAGTTTTGCCAAGACCACACATAAGAGAAAAAAGAAAGCTCTTAAAGTTGGGGCTTGAAATCCAGATAAAATAAGCACAAAACCTGCTCCAGGTAAGGCAAACGCATAAGCCCAAAGTTGTAGAGGAATTCCAAGCCTTACTAAGGGGGTATAGGAGAGAAAAAATCTCCAAAATTTATAAAATAAGCCATAGAGTACAGCTAAGTTGAATCCAGAAATAGCTAATTGATGATATAAACCTTGATTTTTCAGTTTCTCTAAATATTCCTCAGGTAATTGGTTCTCTATTCCCAGGACTAAAGCAAGAAAAAGTCCTCGGGCAAGTGGTGAAAGACTATCTGCGAAGTTAATAAGTTTAAAACGTATCTTTTCTACAAAATTTCCCTCAGCACTTATGCAATAGATGTGGCTCCTTTCATCTAAATCCCACTCTCCGATTAGGTCCTTACTTAAGAGCCTCATCCGCAAATCATACCCAAAGGGGTTATGGATCTTAAAATAAGCCTTTTCTCTAAAGGTAAGTTCACAAAGCTTACCAGGTAAAAAGAATTTCTTAGCGGTAGTGAGAGAAGCGGTAAATTCTATTTTTCCTAAGTTTTTTATTTCTCCAGTTACCTTGGTTTTATCATAAAAGGGTTCTACCCGCAGAATAGTTACTAAATATCTTTCGTTAGGCTTTAAGATATAATTTGGATTAAAAACATATAGACTTCCCCACAGATGAAATCCTGCAAAAAGGATTATCCAGAGTAGGACTTCCTTTGCTCTCAGGTACAAGAAAAGGAGAGCAGATAAGGGTAAGATTAACCAGAGGGGCCATTTATAAAAAGCAGTGAAGAGGCCAGCAATTAGGGCACTTGAGACAAGGATAAGTTTTGGAGTATTCACTCCCTTTTGCCAAAAAGGATGGTACCAAGTCTGATAAGGTTTGCTCCTTCTTCAATAGCTATTTCAAAATCTGAGCTTGTACCCATAGAAAGCTCAGAAAAGGTTTCACCCATAAAAGCTTTTACTTTTTCAAATAATTTTCTCATCCTTATGAAATAAGGTCTTACCTCTTCTGCTCTTTCTTTGTAGGGAGGAAGAGCCATAAGCCCTTTTATCTCCAAATGTTTAAACTCTAAGAGGTTCTCCACAAAGGGTATAAGCTCATCAGGATTTACACCACCTTTAGTGGGTTCATACCCAATGTTCACCTCAATATAGAGAGAGATTTTCCTTTGCTTCTCTGCAAGCCTTTTTTCAAGCTCAAGAGCCAATTCAAGCCGATCCAAGCTTTCAATTAAGTGAAATAGTTCTATAGCCTTTTTAACCTTATTCCTTTGGAGTCTTCCAATAAAATGCCATTCAATGGGTAAATCAGAAAGCGCTTTTTGTTTTTTTTCAGCCTCCTGAACATAATTTTCACCAAAAATTTTGATGCCAAAGTTATAAAGTATTCTGATTTTTTCGGGAGGCTGTTTTTTGCTTGCTCCAAGAATCTTAATTTCTTCTACCTTTCTTCCAGCCCTGAAACAAGCTTTCTCTATTTTTTCCCAAACTTGCTCAAAATTTGCCCTCAATTCTGCTTCAAGCATAGACTTTATTATAGGCTAATCTCAGAGAATAGGCAAGGTTTTTTGAAAATGGGATGAGCGTTTTCTATGGTATAAAGAATGGGCATCTTGAGGGGCAATTCACGAATTGCCCTAAAAAGGCGTAGGGGCGATTCACGAATCGCCCACAAGGGATTAAATTGTAGGGGCAGGGCTTGCCCCTGCCCATTTTTTTGTAGGGGCACGGCACCGCCGTGCCCAAAATGGGCATCCGCAAGGGCTGCCCCTACAGGTTTTATTAATTCCTCGGGCACAGCGTGCTGTGCCCCTACAAATTTTTCCGATTTTCCAAAAATTTTAAAATCGAAGGGGCACGGCACGCCGTGCCCAAAAGGGTTTAAAGCGTAGGGGCGATTCACGCATCGCCCAAAAGGTTTTATCTGTAGGGGCAGGGCTTGCGGGTGCCCCAAGGATTTTAAAATCACAACCTTTAGGCTGCACATTCTTATCAAATCATTCCAAAGAAAAAGGGATGGAATAAGAGGAATGTGACCATTCTAAATAGTAAAAAAAGTATCTTCCTCTTGTTTTTTTGGCCAAAAAGATTATTTTATTCCAAAGTTTGAGAGAGGAGCGG
>CALLJI010000210.1 GCA_938091475.1 uncultured Caldimicrobium sp.
GAAGATGCCATGCGGTAAAAGTGGAGGGAGGATTAGAAGTAGCCCCCCTTGTTTCCTCCATAGTTAGGGCTGGTATACCTGTTCTTGCACACATAGGAGTTACTCCTCAGAGAAGTATGGAAATGGGAGGCTTAAAGGTTAGAGGTAAAGATGTTAAGACAGCCAGTGAGCTCATTGAAGCTGCGCTTGCTTTGGAAGAAGCAGGTGCCTTTGCTATTATCCTGGAATGTGTTCCTGCTGAATTAGCTAAACTCATTACAGAAAAGCTTACTATTCCTACAATTGGAATTGGGGCTGGACCTCACACGGATGGACAAATCCTTGTTTTCCACGATGTGATGGGACTTTTCTCTGAATTGCGCCCTAAGTTTGTGAAAAATTATTTAAAGGGTTTTCAACTTTTTAAAGAGGCACTATTATCATTCAAAAAAGAAGTAAAAGAAGGCTCCTTTCCAGAGGAGACCCATACCTTTAAAATTAATGAGGAAATTTTACAGGCAATAAAGAAAAAGTTTAATTTCTAAGTAAACATAAGCGATCTGGGTCATAAAAAAATGATCAAAGGTTTTAGGGGAACAAGTCTGGTTGATTATCCGGGGAAAGTGGCTTCTGTAATTTATACTTATGGCTGCAATTTTCGCTGTCCCTATTGTTATAATATTGAATTGGTTCTACCAGAATATTATTCTGAATTACCTGATTATAAAGAAGAGGAACTTTTAAACCTCCTCGCAGATCGTAAAGGTTTTATTCAAGGGGTAGTAATATCAGGGGGAGAACCTACCCTTTGGGGAAAACAACTCTACTATCTAACAGAAAAAATTAAATACCAATTAAATCTTCCAGTCAAACTTGACACAAATGGCTCAAACCCAGAGATAATGAAAAAACTTTTGGAAGAAAATCTTATAGACTTTGTAGCTCTTGATTTTAAAACTTCTCCCTCTAAATACCCTATCCTGGGTGCCGATTTTAATAAGATTCTAACTACCTTGGAGTATTTAAAAGCTTATCCTGAGAAAACAGAAATCAGAATAACCCTTTATCCCCCTTTAGTGGAAGAAAAAGATTTTGAGGAGATGCTTCCCTATTTAGAAAATTTTACTTACCTTGCCCTACAAAAATATCTACCAGAAAAAAATCTTTCCGGGAAAGGAGTCACACCCTATTCTGAAGAAGATTATGAAAAATTTCATCTTATTGCTCTTAAAGCTTTACCACGCATCAAACTTATAAAAAGATTTTAGAAAAACCACTCCAAAAGCAATTTTCTTTTGCCTATTCCCTCTAAGCTTACGATAAATTGATAAAATTCTCAGGGGCTTACCTTGCGGGTGCCCAATTAGGGCACGGCGGTGCGGTGCCCCTACAATTTAGGGGCCGATTCGTGAATCGCCCCTACGACCTAAATCTCTTTGGGCATCCGCAAGCCCTGCCCCTACGGTTAAAACACTCTTGGGCACGGCGGTGCGGTGCCCCTACGATTTATTAAATCTTCTCCTTTAAATCTTGACAGCTCTACAAATTTAAGCTATTTTAGTGTCTATGCTTGATCTGAAGCTAATCAGAGAAAAACCAGAATTTGTAAAAGCAGGCCTCAAAAGTAGAGGTGGCGAGTATCCTCTGGAAAAAGTTCTTTCTTTAGACGAAAAAAGACGTCTTTTATTACAAGAAGTTGAAAATTTAAGACATCAAAGAAAGGTAAAATCAGATATAATTGGCAAACTAAAAAGAGAGGGAAAGACCGATGAGATCAATCAATTAGCCGAAGAGGTAAAGGGACTTGGAAATAAACTTAAGGAATTAGAGGAAGAGCTTAGAGAAGTTGAAAAGGAGCTTTTTGAGACTTTAGCTCATATTCCTAACCTTCCTCACGAAAGTGTTCCCTATGGCGAATCTGATAAGGATAATGTAGTTGTCAAAAAGTATGGTCATCCTCCTAACCTTTCCTTTCCACCTAAACCACATTGGGAAATAGGAGAAGCCTTAGGTATATTTGATTTTGAACGGGCAGTCAAAATTACAGGGAGCAGATTTACTGTATATTACAAAGAAGGGGCTTTATTAGAGAGGGCTCTTATTAACTTTATGTTAGATCTACATACCAAAAAGCACAAATACATAGAAGTTTTACCCCCCTTTATTGTGCACAAAGACTCTATGTTTGGAACAGGTCAACTTCCCAAATTTAAAGAAGATCTCTTCAAACTTGAAGGCTGGGATTATTATCTAATTCCCACTGCTGAAGTTCCAGTTACTAATCTTCATCGAGATGAGATTTTACCGGAAGAAATCTTACCTCTTTATTATACAGCTTATACCCCCTGTTTTAGAGCTGAGGCTGGTGCCTACGGAAAAGATATTAAAGGAATTATTAGGCAGCACCAGTTTAACAAGGTAGAATTGGTAAAATTTGTCGTGCCTGAAAGTTCTTACGAAGAACTGGAAAGTCTCCTTTTGGATGCAGAGGAGGTTTTACAACTCTTGGAATTGCCCTACCGAGTTGTAGTGCTCTGCACAGGGGATTTAGGCTTTGCTGCTGCTAAAACCTATGATATTGAGGTATGGTGCCCCGGACAAAATAGATATGTTGAAATATCCTCCTGTTCAAATTTTGAAGATTATCAAGCCAGAAGAGCTAATATCAGATATAGACCTAAAAAAGGGGGAAAACCACGCTATGTCCATACCCTCAATGGATCAGGATTAGCTGTTGGAAGAACCTTAATGGCTATTTTAGAAAATTACCAGCAAGAAGATGGCTCTGTTCTGATTCCTAAAGTGCTACAACCCTATTTGGACGGTCTTAAAATAATAGTTCCAAAGGATATTTAAGGTGTTGTGCCTAAGATCAAATCACACTTTTTTACAACCTTGAATTATCTTTCTATACCCTATACTACTAAATGATTGGCCGGTCCTTAATTGTCCCTGAAGAATTGTAAGTAGAGGCACAGCATGCTGTGCCTAAGAGATAAAAATGGTAGCCGCAGGCTTTAGCCTGCGAGAAAAGATGGTAGAGGCAAAGTACGATTTGCCCAAAAATTCATATTATTGTAGGGGCAGCCCTTGCGGCTGCCCTAGTTTGGCGCGGCGGTGTCGTATCCCTACAGATTTGGGGGCGATTCGTGAATCGCCCCTACGACAAACCCTTTTGGGCACGGCGTGCCGTGCCCCTACAAAAAATGACCCTTTGGGCTGGAGCAAGCCCAGCCCCTTCACTTTGACGCAACTTGTGAATTGCCCCTACAATTTAAACATTCGACCAAGGCAGAGTATACCTAACCCCTGATGGGACATTTCAATAGAGTAATTAACTATGATATTTTAAAATAGTTACCACCAAAACATACTTAATGGGGAAAGATAAGGGAAGTACATTCTC
>CALLJI010000211.1 GCA_938091475.1 uncultured Caldimicrobium sp.
AGTATTTTGTAGGGGCACGGCACGCTGTGCCCTCAATTGGGCAACCGCAAGGGCTGTCCCTCTTATTTCCAAAGGGAAATCACTAATATTCCCATAAACATTATCAAAGCTGCAGAAAGCCTAAGCGGAATTTCTCTCTCCTTAAAAAAAAGCCAACCTAAAAGCACAGCAAAGATTATGCTTGTCCTCTTAAAGGCAATCATATAGGCTGTCTCAACCAGACTTAAAGCTATCATATGACTTATACACATAAGTGCCTGAGTTGCCCCAACTAAAACCATACCCTTCAGATTTTTCAAAGTTTCCTTAATAAGCTCTACTCTATAGAGCACCTTTAACACCAAAGGTGTCACCAAGGAAAGGGAAGAAAAATAAAAGCTGGCAAAAAAAAGGGGATCACTCAATAAAATCCCCCTTTTCCCTAAAACAGAGGTAATTCCATATATAAAAGCAGTAACTAAAATACAAAGACTTCCCCTGTCCTCCCAAATTCCCTTCAAAGGAGAAAATAATCCTTCCTTAAGTTTTGAGGCATTGAGAGTGTAGGCTCCAAAGATGATAAGAAGTATCCCCAAAAATCCACTCAAACTTATCTTTTCGCCTAAAAGAAAATACCCCGTAAATACTATGAAAATGGGAGTAAAAGACAAAAAGGGAAGGGACTTAGAAAGGGGAGAGATTTCAAGACCTTTCATATAAAAAAGGGTGGCAACTATCTCAAGGGCAAATAATATTAGCACATTTTCTACGAAGGGGGCTGTGAAATAAAGAACTCTCTTTTCAAAGAAAATAAAATAAAGAAAAAGCGGAAAAAGGAAAGGGAAGCTTCCCAAGGTCCTGGCTAAAGTCATTTTTACATAGCCTTCTTGCCCAAAATATTTTTTATTCAGGGCATCACTTAGGGCTACAAAAAAGCCAGCTAAGATAGAAAAAAAGATCCAAGCCATTTCCTTATGAGAAAAAAACATTTAAAGGACAGGCTGAGCATTGAGGCGTATTTTTTTTACAATAATTTTTGCCACAAGCTACAATTAGGGCATGATATTCTTTAAATAAGTCTACCTCCTCTTTTAAATTTTGGTGAAAAAGCTCTTGAATTTCATCATAAGTAGCTATCTCTGGGATAATTTTGTGTCGGCTAAAAATTCTATGTGTATAGGCATCTACTACAAAAATAGGCTTATTTAGGGCGTAGAGAAGTATAGAGTCCACTGTTTCCTTACCAAGACCCTTGATTTGTAGCAGTTTTTCTCTTAAAATCTCCCTTTCTTCAGCTTCCATCTTTTGCAAATCCCCTTGATAATGCTCTATTAGAAACTCCAAAAAGTTTTTTAGTCTCTTAGCCTTAAGATTATAGAACCCACAAGGTTTAATTAATTCAGCCAAAGCTCGAAGAGGAATTTGAGAGAGTTCCCAAGGTGAAAGCAAACCTTTTTCTTTAAGATTTTGTATAGCCCTTTCAACATTTTTCCAATTGGTATTCTGAGTAAGAATAGCGCCTACGCACACCTCAAAGGGAGTCTCCCCGGGCCACCAGCCCTGAGGTCCAAAATGAGTTAATAATTTCTCAAAAATTTCTTCAAAAATTTTAGGCTTCGTCCTCAAAATAAAGTATTTTTGTTCCCTTGGAAGTGTCATAAACTTTATAACCTCTCTCAATAAGCTCCTCTCTAATCTTATCTGCCTCCTCGTAGTTTCCCTTTTTCTTAGCTTCATCCCTCCTTTTAGCTAATTGTAAGACTTCCCTTTCCTTAACTTCCTTGGGAAATTTGAGAATTTGAAAAATTTGATTAAATTTCCTTATAACTTCCAAGGTCCTCTCCTTAAAGCCAGCGGGAAAACCTTTTTCGGCATATTTATAAAGTTCTTTAAGAAAGCTCAATAATTCTGAGAGGGCAAGAGGGGTATTCAAATCTTCCTTTAGGGCCTCCATAAAAGATTGCTCAAATCTTTCAAGTTTTTCCCAAAGCTCTTCCCTTTCCCCTTCGGTATAGAGGATATCTTTAGCTAAAAAGATATAGGCTAAATAAGTATCTATCCTCTCTATCGCCCTTTTAGCATCTTCCAAAGCCCTCATAGAAAAATTAAGAGAGCTCCGATAATGGCTTTGTAAAAGATAAAATCTTAAAACTCTACCCTCATATCCCCTTTTTCTGATTTCCTCAAGGGTGATCCCTCTTTCGGCAGTGATTTTTTTACCTTCAAAATAGACCATCTCTGTATGGAGCCAATAGTTTGCCAGTTCCTTCCCAGTTAAAGCTTTAGCAACAGCACGCGTATTTTCATGGTGAGGAAAGATCAGATCTCTTCCACTGGTAAAGAAATCAAAATTTTCTCCCAGATATTTCATCGCTATACAGGCACAATGAATATGCCAAGTAGGTCTTACTCTTCCTATAGGGGTGTCAAGAAAATATCCTGCTTTCATCTCTAAAATGTGCACCCTTTTTAATAGGGCAAAATCTAAAGGCTCCTCCTTTTCGTATTCTTCTATATCTATAGTAATTCCGGGTTTAAGGCTTTTTATATCCACCTTAGAGAGTTTCCCGTAGTCTGGAAATCTTGATATATCAAAGTAAAGAGCAGAAAACTTTTCATAAGCCTTATGTTGTTCATAGAGCTTAAAGGCAAGGGCTTTCATATCTTCTAAGGATTCGCTAACCTTGGGATAGGCTTGGGCTCTCTCAATTTTAAGATAGTCTAAGTCAGCAAAAAATTCCCTTTCTATCTCTTCTGTAATTTCTTTTAAGGGTTTTTCCTCCTCTAAGGCCTTCTTTATGGTTTTATCATCAAAATCTGTGAGATTAATTATATGAAAAATTTGATATCCCTTTAATTTGAGATATCTTTTTAATATGTCCACAGTGAGGAGTCTTCTATATAAACCAATGTGAGGGCTAATATTCAGGGTTGGTCCACAGGTATAGATTTTAACTAAAGGAGGTTCCTTGGGCACAAAGGGCTCCTTCTTTTGGGAAAGGGTATTATAAATTATGAGATCTCTTTCTACTTCTTTTATTTCAAAGGTCCAAAGTGGAGTTGAAAGGTATCTTTCTCCATGATCAGGGAATATTACCACAATCATCCCTTCCTTTATTTCTTGTGCAAGTTTTAAGGCACCTGCTAAGGCTGCTCCAGAACTCATTCCCACAAAGATGCCCTCATTCTTGGCAAGCCATCTGGCTAATTCATAAGCCTCCTCATCATGCACATTGATAACCCTGTGGAGAAGCTTTCTTTCAAAAATACCAGGTGGAAAGGACTCTTTCATATTTTTTAAGCCTTGGATTTTGTGTCCTGGATAGGGCTCAACTCCCACTACCTTAAGGGGAAACTTGCTATCCAGGGCAAATCTTGCTATTCCCATAGCTGTCCCCGTAGTTCCAAGAGAGGAAACTGCATAGCTTACCTTTCCCTCTGTCTGTGCCCAAATCTCTGGCCCAGTGGTTCTATAGTGCATTTGCCAATTGGCTGGATTATTAAACTGATCTGGACAAAAATATTTCTCGGGCTCTGCTCTCACTAAGTCATAGACAAATTCAATGGCACCATCAGTGCCCTTTTGA
>CALLJI010000212.1 GCA_938091475.1 uncultured Caldimicrobium sp.
TGTACTCGGTAGTAGTAATACCATTCCTCTTTGCCATCTTGTCTCATAAAGGCTTGCACAGGGGGCCCAAGGTAGAGTAAAACTTCATTTTTAGTAGAATAGTTTGGGTTTATTAAAGCAGCCTTTGAAGAGAGATTAGGCCCAGGCTTAGTGGCACATCCATAAATTAAAAAAATCCACATACAAAGGGCTAAAATTTTTTTCATAATTTAATTAAACCATAAAATTTTGAAAAGTCAGTAGAGAATGGAGAATGTTGCAAAATGGTAAATGCTTTTCCAAAAAATGATAGCCCTGGCTTAAGCCTTCGAGAAGTGTTTGTAGAGCCTCCTCTTGCTGTGTCCTATGAATTGGGGCGATTCACGAATCGCCCCCAAAATTGGTAGGGGCAGGGCTTGCCCCTGCCCAATATTTGGTAGGGGCACGGCATAGCCGTGCCCAAAGGGTTTAATTTGTAGGGGCTGGGCTTGCCCCAGCCCGAAAAGGGTCTAATTGGGCAGCCGCAAGGGCTGCCCCTACAGGTTTTGATAATTCCTGAGCACAGCAAGACGGGACCTTACAAAATACAATTCAATATATACTTTTTTCTTGCAATTTACAAAATAAGCTCTAAAATTTAAAACACTATGGAAAAAAAATTAGCAGATCTTAGAAAGAAAATCGACGAGATTGACGAGGAAATTATAAATTTATTTAAAGAGAGGCTTAAAATTGCCCAAGAAATTGGAAAAATTAAAGCAAGTAAAGGGGTACAAACCTTTGACTTAGGAAGAGAAAAACAAATTCTAAGGAGAATTCTTGAATTAAATCAAGGTGTTTTTCCAGAGGAAACTTTAAAGGTAATTTATTCTGAATTAATAAAGGCTTGTAGAGCCTCTCAAGAGAAATTAAAGGTGGCATTTCTTGGTCCAGAGGCCACCTTTAGTCACATAGCAGCACAGCACTACTTTGGTACATCTGCTCATTTTGTACCAGTGGAAACCATTTTAGATGTTTTCGAAGAAGTTAGCTCTGAACGGGTTCACTATGGAGTAGTGCCAATTGAAAATTCCATAGAAGGGGTAGTTGCTACCACCTTAGATGCAATATATGAATATGGACTTAAGGTGTGCGGTGAAATTTATGAGCCTATTTCTCACCATCTTATGAATTTAACTGGTAGACTCGAAGACATTAAAAAGATTTTATCCCATCCTCAAGCTATAGCTCAGTGTAGGAAATGGTTAAGAAAAAGGCTACCTTCTGTGCCTGTGGAAAGTGTAGCCTCCACAGCCCTTGCAGCCAAATGGGCTGCAGTGGATGAAAGTGTAGCTGCAATTGCCAGTCTGATGGCAGCCAAACTTTACCATCTCCAAATTGTCGCAAAAAATATAGAAGACATAAGAGGAAATTCTACCAGATTTTGGATCATTGGAAAAACAGAAATGCCTCCAACAGGAAACGATAAAACCTCTCTTATTTTTAGTGTCACAGATAGACCTGGCGCTCTTTATGATGTACTGAAATGTTTTGCTCAACGAAAAATAAATCTTACAAAAATTGAAAGCAGACCTTCTAAAAATGAACCTTGGAAGTACATCTTCTTTTTAGATTGTGAAGGACATCTTAAAGATCCCTTAGTTACAGAGTGTTTAGAAGAGATGCAGAAATATTGCCTTCAAGTGGTCTGGCTCGGGTCCTATCCCAAAGGGAAATCAGACTAAATCCCTTTATTTTCGCAAAAGATGTATTATAATTCAAGCAACTCTATTGTTATCAATAACCCAAAAGAATTCAACTATTTATCCTTAAAGGGGAGGTGTATTAGTATGGCTATTTATGAGTATGAATGTCTAAAGTGTGGTTATCACTTTGACATTTGGCAAAAAATTACTGAAGAGCCTTTAAAAGTTTGTGATAAATGTGGTGGTGAGTTGATCAGATTAATTGGTCCTACTGGGTTTATCTTAAAAGGGACGGGATGGTATGTAACAGATTATGTCCGTAAAGAGAGAAAAGCAGAGAAAAAGGAGGATGCCTCTTCAAATACTACCGAGAAATCTTCATAAAAAAGGGGGAGAATGTTTCAAAATTGTAGGGGCTCAGCACGCTGAGCCCAAAATAACAAAAAAGGGTAGGGGCAATTCAAGAATTGCCCCGAAATTCCAAAAAAAGTAGGGGCAGCCCTTGCGGCTGCCCAAATTGAGGGCATGGCTATGCCGTGCCTCTATCAAATCTTGGGCAGGGGCAAGCCCTGCCCCTACTATTAAAACCTTCTTGGCACGGCGGTGCCGTGCCCCTACATTTCTCTGATTTTGGAATATTGGAAAATTCCGTAGGGGCACAGCATGCTGTGCCCAATGGATTTTAAAAAAGTAGGGGCAAATCACGATTTGCCCACATAAATTTGGGCGATTCTTGAATTGCCCTTATTGATGAAATCTGAAATTCAAAAGAGAAATGTAGTAATCACACATAAATAAAGAGGGCTTGCAAATTTTAAAGATAGGTCTATATTAAATTTGAGTGCGGGCGTAGCTCAGGGGTAGAGCGGAAGCTTCCCAAGCTTCAGGCCGCGGGTTCGAATCCCGTCGCCCGCTTTAAGAACTTTCTATGTCAGAAATCATTGTAATCGGTGCAGGCTTAGCTGGGTCCGAAGCAGCTTATCAAATTGCACAAAGAGGCGTCAATGTTATTCTCTATGAAATGCGCCCAAAAAAATTTACTCCAGCTCACAAAACCGAATATTTTGCAGAATTAGTATGTTCTAACTCCTTTCGCTCCAAAGAACTAACTAAGGCTATAGGGCTTCTCAAAGAGGAGCTCAAAATTTTAAACTCCCTTA
>CALLJI010000213.1 GCA_938091475.1 uncultured Caldimicrobium sp.
CCATTATTCAAAAAAAGGCAGATGAAGAATATGAAAAAATTGTAAAGTTTTGTGAAGTCTTTGCTCCGCCAAAGGAATAGAGTGAGAGAAAATAAAATTTTTGAAGAGGCAATCCTTGCGGTTGCCCAATTAGGGGCACGGCATCCCGTGCCCCTACAAAGTAAATCCCTTTAGGCAAGGGCAAGACCAGCCACCACAAAAAAACTTCTAGAGCACGACAAGTTGTGCCCCTACGAATAAAACCCTGTGGCTGTTTTTGGATCGCCCCTACAGAATAAAACCGCTGGCACGGCAGTGCTATTTCACCACAAAATAAATTTTAGGCAATATGTGAATTGTCTTTACATTTGTTCATTCTCACCAAGGGTGAGATGTTTCTAAAAGTATAGTGGCACCGCCCTGTTATGCCTAAAGGGATAAAATCAGTAGGGGCGATTCACGAATCGCCCCTCCAAATAAAAAATGGTAGCCACAGGCTTTAGCCTGCGAGAGAAATATTTGTAGGAGCAAATCACGATTTACCCAAAAAGATTCAAAAAATCGTAGGGGCAGCCCTTGCGGCTGCCCAATCTGGGCACGGCGGTGCCGTGCCCCTCCAAAGAAAACCATTTTGGTAAAGGATATCGCACTTCTAAAATATGACATTCCTATATAGTAATTAAGTGTGACATTTTAAAATAGTAACCACACATTCTCCTCAAGAGTTGACAATTTAAATTCTTAGGTTATATTTTGAATAACATCCATTGAGCGGGCGTAGCTCAGGTTGGTAGAGCGACAGCTTGCCATGCTGTAGGTCGCGGGTTCGAGTCCCGTCGCCCGCTCCATAGGAGTAAGTCCTATGGAAATAACATTTTATGGACACGCTACTTTCAAAATCGTCACCTTAGAAAATAAAAAAATACTTGTTGATCCCTGGCTCTCCAATCCGCAGGCACCAAAAGAAATTGATTATGGTCCTTATGATTATATCCTAATAACCCATGCCCACGGAGATCATTTAGGAGATGTCCTTAAATTAGCCAGAACCTCAGCTACAGAAGTTATTGCCATACATGAGATTCAGCAATATTTATTACTTCAAGGACTACCCAAGGTTACTGGTATGAATATAGGTGGAACCTATTCTACTAATGGTCTTTCCTTCACTATGGTTCCAGCTTTACATAGTTCATCATTGCCTGATGGTACTTATGGCGGTGAACCTTGTGGTTTTATTATAACTTTAGAAAATAAGGTTACCCTTTATCATGCTGGAGATACAGGATTATTCGGTGATATGGAACTTATTGGGGAACTCTATCAACCAGAAATTGCCTTGTTACCCATTGGCGATCATTATGTAATGGGTCCAAGAGAGGCAGCCAAAGCTTGCCAGCTTATTAAAGCAAAGAAGATAATACCTATGCATTATGGAACTTTTCCTCTTCTTAGAGGTTCAGTAGAGGCCCTTTTAGAAGAACTTAAAAGATATCCCTTTCAACCTGAAATTATCCCTCTAAAACCAGGTCAAAGTTATAAACAATAATAACCTTGCCTATATTCGTTGCACTCTCAGGATTTCATAACTCAGGTAAAACTACCCTTGGGGAATTTATCGTTAGCGAATTAGTAAAAAGGGGTTATAAAGTCGCAGTCGTTAAATCAACCAAAGAAGAGGAGCTTCTGACAGACAAAGCTTCGTCTGATACTTATAGATATCGAGCGGCTGGGGCACAAATGGTTTCCCTCCTTCAAAAGAATCTCTTTACCCTCTATATATCTTATACTTGGGAAAAAGATAATCTTATTGAATATTTAGAGAGACTCTTTTGGGATCATCACTTAGTGCTGCTTGAAGGCTTTAAGACTGTAGAGGGTGTTCCTAAAATTTGGCTTCTAGGACCTACAGATGATGCAGAAGAAATTCTTAAAAATTACAAAAATATAGAGCTTTTAGTTGATCTTTCAGAAAGAGATAAAGTTTTATCTTATATTGAGGAGAAACTCAAAAACTCTTCTCCTTCAATTTCTCTTTGGGTCAATTCAAAAAAGATTTTTTTGAAACCTTTCATTCAAGTTATCCTTGAAAATATAATTTTAGGTTTTTTGAAAGGTTTGAGAGATATCCCAGAGAAAGTTTTTCAAATTGAAGTAAAGATTAAAAAATAATAGCAGAGATAGATTCCAAGGCTAATTACAATGAAGTGTAGATAGTTTTTAAAGGGAATTTCTCTTTCAAATTCTTTGTAGTAAAAGTAAAAAATCAGATAAAGGCTACCTATTAAAGCTAAGGTTAGAAGAATAATAGAGAGAAACTTTATCATAGAGTAGGGCACCTGAAATTGGTATTTCAAGAGGATAGATACATTAAATTGCCTTCCCAATGTAGGTAAAGACTCTCCCATATTTTTTAAAAGGTATTGCAGTCTATAAATTAATTCTCCTGTAAAGGCAAAGGGAATGAGAATAGAAATGGTGAGATTAAATTTTCCAAAAATAGGATCTTCTATATGTTTAAAAAGAAAAGCACTAAGTTTTGTGACGACAATTAAAAGTAAAGAAAAACTGAAAAAAAGCAAAGTAAAGAGGATGGAATGGTTGAAAGAGGTTATTTGAAGCCAATGATGGTAATAGGGGGTCTTCGCAATTAAGCGAGCCAATTGAGAACCGATTAAAAAGGGAATAATATAGGCACAGGTTACCCCCTTTCCTTTGTTTAATATAATTTCTCTAAAAGGATGCCGCAGATAAATTGCTGGGGAATCCTTTGGACAGAGTACCAAACAGTGACCACAGACAAAACAGTTTAAATTGTTCCTTACTGCAACAGCGCCTAAGTAGACAGGACAGGGTCGTATTTTCTCAGTGCCTCTTCTGCATAGAGCCTCTTTGCAGGTAGCACAAATTTGATAATTAGGGCGAAACTCTATTAAAGCCATAGTTGCTGCAACTCCAGTTATCCTTCCTAATGGACAAAGAAACCTACACCAGGCATATTCTTTAAAATAAATACCTAAAATTCCAGCCAGTATTACTATGCTCAATAAAAAAAGGGCTGTATAACGAGGTGAATAGGTAAGATTAGTGGTGCTCTCAAGCCAGATTATGAGAAAAAAAAGAATAGTGGCTAAGTGAATCCCCTTTTTTTCTAACCACTGTGAGGGGGCTTTAAAATGGGATAACTTTAAACTTTGAAAAAGTCTTGCTAAACCTGGAAAGGGGCATAGGGCGCACCAGAGCCTACCAAAGAAAAACCAGGACAATACCACCGAGGTCCACCAAATGCCCCAGGCTATAAAGAGCATAATATTACTTTTTGGATCCTGAGGGCCCAAAAGCCCCATAATAATAAGTATGAGAAAAATTAAATCTCCTAAGCTTCTTATAAAGGCAAAATTCTTTCTATTATAGAAAAATTTTTTAAGTTTAGGAAAAATCTCAAAAAGATTGACTCTATTTTCTGGACCTACATCTGGCCAAAAGAGAGTTTTTAAGAATTTAATTAATATTTTCATTATTTTTTAACCTAAAATTATTACCTGGCTGAAAAAGATTTTGTGAAAAAGCACACTTGAGGAAAGAAAAAGATAAACATACATTGTTATTCTCAAAATCAAGACATACCTTTTTTATGAATATTAGATTATTCTTTCTATTTGAAGAATTGTATCGTAGGGGCTCGTCTTGCTTTACCCAATGAATTAAAAATATTGTATATGTAACCCTTGGAATTTCCCAATTGAGGGCACAACAGTGTCGTGCATCTACAAATAAAATCTCTGGGCGATTCGTGAATCGCCCCTACAGAAGAAAAAATGGTAGCCGCAGGCTTTAGCCTGCGAGAAAAATTGGTAGGGGCACAGCACGCTGTGCCCAGAAATTAAAAACCGTAGGGGCAGCCCTTGCGGCTGCCCAAAATCGTTTTAAAACCCTTTGGGCAGGGGCAAGCCCTGCCCCTACAAATTTAAACCATTTGGTCACGACATGTCGTGCCCCTAAAAATTTTATAATTCTTGGATTAAAAGATTTGTAGGGGCACAGCATGCTGTGCCCAGAGGGTTAAAAATTTGTAGGGGCAAATCACGATTTGCCCAAAGAATATGAAAACTGTAGGGGCAGCTCTTGCGGCTGCCCACATTGGGCACGGCGGTGCCGTGCCCCTACAAATTAATCTCTGGGCAATTCGTGAATTGCCCTACTACAATTAAAATCATTCTATAGTGACTATTAAAAATAGGCATTACCTGTGATCTTCTTTAATATTAACTCCCTAAAAACTTTACTCAAGATAAAGGACTTCTCCAGAGGCTACTTCCACGAGCCCTTCCTCAGTCTGAAGAATTAAGGTTCCCTTTTCTGTAAAATTTAAAGCTATACCGAAAATTCCTCCCTCAGGAGAATCCAAGTTATAATTGTAGTAAAGACATCTACCAAGGGTGTCAGAGTATGTTTTTAAATCTTTTATAAGAGGATTTACGCAGTTAATATCTTCCAGGGTCTTTTTTTCATAATCCCAAAGTGTTTTATAGTAATAATTCAGCCAAAAGAGAAGTCTTTCCAAGACAAGACTTAGAGGTAGCTCCTTTTCAAGTAAGTTTTTGAGATTGATAGCTGGAAGAAACTCTGGGAGTTCATTATTCACATTTAAGCCCAGCCCTGCTAGTAGCCAATCCTTGTGTTTCTGAAGAAGTACTCCAGCCAATTTTCTTCCATTAAAATGGATATCGTTGATCCATTTTATGTAGACCTCAGGAAGTTCAAAACTTCGCACTGTTTTAACTAAAGCTAAACCAAAGAGTATACTTAAAAGGCTATGATTTTCTGGAAGTAATTCGTCGTATAGAGTAATAACGCACCATAGTCCACCTTTGCTTGCTAACCAGGGCCTATTAAATCGCCCTTTGGCCTCAGAAATTTCCTCTGCAAGCAGTACTCTGCCATGAGAAGTTTTTGGATATAACTCAATTAACTCTTTAGCTTTTGTAAAACCACTCTTTAACCTTGGAAAATGCCAAATTTCAGCCCCAATTAGGACGGGAAGGGATGAAATATTTAATGATTTTATGAACTCCACTCCTCTTTGATGCGATGAATAATCTTTTCAAGGTATGGAAGGTCTTCTATTGGACAAAGACCAATTAAAGGACTTCCTGCTTGCACTAATTCAAAGGGTTTAAAATAAATTTGATAAAGGATAAATTCTCCCGGCTCCTTTAAATAAATGGGGGTCTCTCTTTTCATAAAGGTCATTATGAGCAATTCGTCTCCTTCTTTAATTTTTGTTCTTCCCATGCCTTTTTGTTCTAATTTTTTGACTAATTCTTGACTAAGTATATAACGCGCAGTCTCTGGTGCTCTAACAACTAAAAGGGAGGAGAGTAAAATTTCTGAGATAATTTCTTCTTGAGTTAGGGGATGTTTTATTTCTAAAACTGTTTCACCAGCTTCCACAAATTTTTTTAATAAATCCATTCTTAAGTTTTGCACTGTGCCAAAATGGGAAGAGCGAATGATTTTAGGGTTTTTTTCTCTTTCTAAAACAAAAAGAGGTGTCCCTGGTTTTTCTAACCATTCACCAGTTGGCCCTGCCACATAATCACCCTCTTTGACTTTAAACTCTACTAAGTATCCTGTATGAGGTGTAACTACAGGATAGGTTTTATAAGGATTAGCTTTAAATTTTTGTAAGAGCTGAGTAAGCTCTTGGAAATTAATTTTCATAGACTTTACCTATAATAGAGATTTGGCCCTCCCATAGTGAGCAAGGCAAAGAAGAGTTTTTTTCTTAGCTCTCTTCTATCCCAAATTCCCTGAATGTGTCCTCGCTTAAGGGCATTTTCTACACTATGATAATCAGGGGGAACAGCTTGACCGGTGGTTTCCAAAATTACCCTTGGACCAGCAAAGCCTAATCTTGTGGATTTTAAAGCAAATTTATAAGGCGCAGCACCGAGGAAACTCGCCACTGGCCCTGCATATGAATTGTTGTCAAAAATTACCATATACAGCCCACCGCTATCAACATAATCTCTAACTGCCATAGTGCATCTTGGCATTTGCACTACTCCCATAGTGCCCTCGTGTATTCGAATTCCTCCTGTAGTATGAACAAGAGCTATAAAGGGCCTTCGAGTAAGTTTAGCAAATTCAATGGCTCTGATAAATTTCTCTCCTTCCGCTACACCTACTGTGCCCTGTCTAAAATCAGAGACAAGCATAACTGCTACCAAGGAAATCCCGCCAAGCTTTGCTTCAAAGGATAAAAGGGCTGAATTTAACCCTGTCTCTTTTCGTGCAATTCTTAATTTTTCAGCATATCCTTCAAAATTAAGAGGATTTCCTGAGGAAAGGTCATCATTAAAGGTATTTACACTATCTTTGTCAAAAATATTATTTAAATACCACTTATATTCTAAAGGAAAGTGATAGCCACAAGTTGGGCAAACTCCACAAAACTCACCATATAAATCAGGCACCCAGAGATCCGGACAGCCATATTTGTCAGACTGAGGACAGGTTACAGTTTTATCTTGCAGAGCTAAGGGACTTACATATAACCCTGTGTCTTCCTCTATTTCTGTAAGGGTCTTTACCTTAGGTCTTGCCTTTTTGCCCACAATAAGATTATAGACACTTTTAACAGGGTCTGAGACCGGTTTTATGATCAGAGAGGATTCACTGACTAATTCTTCCCAAAATTTTAAAAAGGTTCTTTGGCTTTTTTTCAATATGTTATATTTCATTTCATAGACAATTTTTTGACCAAACCTTGAGGTTTTTTCCGTGACACTTTTAAGTAATCCCTTAGATTCAAGTAGAGCCCATTGTGTCATTTTACGATATTTATTATATCTATTTTCAATCAAAATTTCCCTTTCATCTTCTGATAAGTTCCAGTTTACAAAGTACTTAAAGGATTCTGTAGATTGTTTTGAGAGGGCATATCTTCTTAACATTTTAAGACTACGTGTCTGTAATACCACTTCGTCAGTTGCTTTTATTAGTTCATACTTAAGTCTTTTAAAGAACTCATAATCTTTTCTTCTTGCTCCTAAGGGTGGTTCTGGTATGATTTTATCTATGGTGCCTAATTCTAAGTTATCTTTAGCAGTGAGTTTAAGATTTTTAGCCATTTTTTCTACAATTTCTCTGGGTGGTCTTCCCTCTTTTAATTTTGCCTCTATAGCTGCTGCCCCTTCTGGGCTAATAACAGAGTAATAACCTTTTTCAGCCATAAGCCTTATGTCAGTCAGTCCAATGGCTTCAGCCCCTCCTGAGCCCCCTTCAGAAATAAAAGAGACTGTAGGAACTTCTAATTTACTCATATAATAGAGATTCATAGCTATTTGTTGAGCTGCTCCAGGAGGATCTTCAATAGGATAAGCTCCTGGTGTAAAAATAAAGAAATGAATGGGAATACCCTCAGTTTCTGCCATTTTCATATATCTTAAGGCTTTTTCATTACCCCAAGGGGTTGCGCTCCCTCCTCTTCTGAATTCTTCTCCATGACCCTTTTCATGACCAATTACCATTACTTGATGAAAAAATACTTCATCTCCAACCCTTCTGGAAAGTAAGGCTTTAGCACAAATCATAGCAGGATCAAGATTTAACTCCCCATCTCCCCCAAGTTCCATATAACTGTCATATACATTCTCTAAGATATCTATAAGGGTAAAACGCTGAGGATGTCTTGTAATCTTTACAATTTCATAAGGGGTTAGTGTTTCTTCAGCTTTCTTTAACCATTCTCGTAATTTTTCATTATATCTTTGCAAAAGTTTTTCTATGTCAGTTTCTTTATAATCGTAAAAATTTAAATACAGAGATTGCAACTCTTCCACAATCTTGCCAATTTCTAAAAAATCTTCTCCTTTAATCTCTCCTATATATTTGGCTAAGTCTATTAAATCTTTGAGTTCTTTGTGGAGTTCTATTAGCATATTAGATTATGCTGGTAAAAATTGATAAACTTTTTTTAGATTTTCTTTAAGAAAATCAATGTTTGTTACCAAGGGTTCATTTTTAAAGGTATGACCTTCTATTTTCAATTCCGAGAGAAAAAGATGGCTTTTTTCTATAAGATCCTCAAAGTTTTCTCCATAAATTATGGCTAAGGCTAAATTAGGATCAAATTGCGTGGGAATAGTATATGGGCTATCCTGAGGAACATGAGTTCTTAGGGTAAGCCAAGAATGAGGCTTATAAGAAAAATGGGTGATAATTCCACTTAAAGGTGTAAAACCTTTTTTGGTATCTTCTGCAATTAATCTAAACTCTAAACTCATTCCTTTGAAGTGTATGTCTCTTTGAGTATAACCTAATTTTTCACCAAAGGCAACACGTATCTGCTCTTTGATCAGATTAACGGGTTTGCCTTTGATAAAAGAAATTTTAGCTGAAATCTCATTTTCCACTTGAATACGAGTATTTACTTCCATTAAATAAAATTTACCCTCTGGAGTTATCAACCATTCAAAGGTGCCCACACTATCATACTGAAAGTGCTTAGCCAATTTTAAGGATTGCTCTATGATTTGGTTTTCTACTTCTTCTACCTCAAAGGCATAAGAGAAATTTTTACAAAAACCAGGGGCTAATTCAATGCGTTTTTGTTTATAGGGGCTTTGGATGGTGCAATTCCTTGTTCCAAAGTGAACATATTCCCCTTCCTTGCTTCCCAGAATTTGAACTTCCAGATGCTGAAAAATGGGTATTTTTATTTCAATAATTACTCCTTCTTCACCAAAGAGTCTTTTAGCATAAGCTCTTATTTTTCTAAAAACTGGGCGAATCTCTTCTAAGTTTTTAACTTCTTCAATCCCCATTCCACCACCGCCTGCAACTGCCTTGACCAAAAAGGAGATGTTTTGGAAGCCCAATGCTGAAGCCTCCTCTAAAAGTTCCTCTGCCTTTAGTTCAGCTTCAATCTCATTATAGATAGGCTCAAGCGTGCCAGGGATGACAGGGATTCCAAGTTTATATGCCTCCTTCTTCATAAAAAGTTTATTTCCAAGATCTCTAATGGCTTCCCAAGAGGGACCTATCCAAATAAGAGGTCTCTCTCTTTTTACGACCCGTCTTGCAAAACGATAGTTTTCAGAGAGAAAACCATAACCAGGGTGTATGGCAGTACATTTTTCTTCATCTGCTACCGCCAGTATATCGTTTATGTCTCGGTAATCAGAAATGCGATATTTTTTCTTTGAAAGCCTCACATGTAGAGATTCTGCATCTTCTTTTGTATACACTGTTACATAATCTAAATTCAGAGCTTCACAAGCTTCCATAATACGCAATGCTATTTCTCCCCTGTTAGCAATTAGAACCTTGTCCTTC
This sequence comes from uncultured Caldimicrobium sp., assembly GCA_938091475.1. GTDB lineage: Bacteria > Desulfobacterota > Thermodesulfobacteria > Thermodesulfobacteriales > Thermodesulfobacteriaceae > Caldimicrobium. The sequence continues at coordinate 9,322 of CALLJI010000213.1, forward strand.
ATAAAGTAGCTTGCCCTTAATGGAAAAAGTTATCTCTTAAAATTAAACAATTTTCTCTACCAGGACCTGTGCTTATTATACTAATGGGAACACCTAAATAAGACTCTATGGTTTTTATATATTCTTTTGCCTCCTTAGGAAGTTTATTAAGATCTTCTATTCCTTCCAAATTTTCTTCCCACCCAGGAAATTCTTCATAAACTGGCTCTATTTTGGAGAAATCTTCAAGAGTGGTAGGAAAAGTTTCGAGGATTTTTTTTCCTATCCTATAGACCACACATAATTTTATTTTACTTAATCCAGATAACACATCCAATTTTGTCAAGGCAAGAGAGGTAATGCCATTAAGCTTGATAGCAAATTTGACCATTACTAAATCTAACCATCCACACCTTCTTGGGCGCCCTGTAGTTGAACCATACTCTCCGCCTTTTTCGCGCAGATACTCTCCAATTTCATCTTTTAGTTCGGTAGGAAAAGGTCCTTCCCCCACTCGAGTTGTATAAGCCTTTACTATCCCTATGACTTCTTTTATAAAGGTTGGTCCTAAACCGCTTCCACAACAGGCATTACCTGCTAAGGTATTGGAAGAGGTCACATAAGGATAGGTTCCGTAATCAATATCTAAATAAGTTCCTTGAGCGCCTTCAAAGAGGATGTTTTTATTCTTTTTAAAACCTTCCCAAAGAAGAGAAGAAACATCCGTTAAATAAGGTTTTAGATATTTTCCAAATTCAAGGTATTTTTCGCAGATTTCCTTATAATCAAGGGGTTCAGCTGAGAGATACTGCAAAAAAAAATTTTTTTCTTCGAGGATAGTTTTTAAGCGTTCTTTAAAATATTTAGGTCTGGTAAGATCAATTAGTCTAAAACCTCGTCTTGCCACTTTGTCTTCATAACAGGGTCCAATACCTCTTCCTGTTGTGCCAATTTTGTTCTTTTTAGCTTTAGCTTCTCGTGCCAAATCAAGGGCTTTATGATAGGGCATAATGGCGTGCGCTCTTTCACTAATTTTTAATTTTTTGGGTGTAATCTCCACCCCTGCATTTTTTAAGTTTTCTATTTCAGAAATAAGTACAGCTGGGTCAACTACAACGCCATTTCCAATCACACAAACTGTTTGGGGATGAAAAATTCCTGAAGGAATTAAATGTAAAATATACTTTTTTTGATTAATAACCAAGGTATGTCCTGCGTTGTTTCCACCTTGAAATCTAACTACAAAGTGGGCTTTTGCGGTAAGAAAATCTACAATTTTTCCTTTTCCTTCATCTCCCCATTGAGTACCCACAACCACTATGGCAGGCATAAGAATATCCTCCTCCATTATTTCTTGAGAAATTATAACATATATTTTAGAATTTTTTAAGTTGTAGCTTTAGCTTTCTTTTCCCAACCAGGCAAGAGATGCAGCTCTAAGATTTGTTCGATTCTAACTTCAGAAGGCGCTGAGGTCAGCAAACATTGTCCTCTTTGGGTTTTCGGAAAGGGAATTACTTCTCTTATGCTTTTTTTACCAAGCATAAGCATAATCAACCTATCTAAACCTAAAGCAAGTCCCCCGTGGGGTGGCGCACCATATTCTAAAGCTCTAAGGAGAAATCCAAACTTTTCCTCTGCTTCCTCTTTACTAATTTTTAACAAAGTAAAAATTTTTTCCTGAAGGTCTCTTTTATGAATACGAATACTTCCCCCTCCAATTTCTGTTCCATTCAACACAATATCATATGCCTTTGAGCGAACCTTAAGAGGTGAGCTTTCAAGTAAAGGGATATCCTCTTCCTTAGGATGAGTAAAGGGATGGTGTTTGGACACTAATCTTCCCTCCTCCTCATCCCATTCAAAGAGTGGAAAATCAACCACCCAGAGAAATTTAAACTCTCTCTCTGGAATTAGTCCCAGAAATTTTCCTAAGTAATTTCTAAGCTCGCCTAATAGATTATGAGCAAGAGGATGTGTATCTGCCACAAAGAAGAGAGTAGCTTTCTCTTCTTTTAAATCAAAGAGGTCTTCCATTTTTTCAAGGAGAGCTTGATCAAAGAATTTTACAATGGGTGAACTCCATTTCTCTTCCCTCTTTGAGGCAGCTTTATCATATTTCATCCAAGCAAGACCCTTTCCACCTAAACTTTGGACAAACTGGGTGAATTCTTCTATTTCTTTTCTTGAAAAATGAGCAGGTGCTTTCAATCCAAGGACTACTCCACCTTTTTCCAGGGCTCCCCTAAACACTTGAAAGTTCGACGCCTCAGCTAAAGGAGAGATGTCTTTAAGTTCTAAACCAAACCTAAGATCTGGTTTATCTGTGCCATATAAGGTTATAGCCTTTTCATAACTTAACCTTGGAAAGGGAGTAGACAGGGTTATACCAAGGTTTTTGTAGAAAAGATAAGCTATGAGCTTTTCAATTAAGGTCATCACATCTTCTTCAGTGACAAAACTCATTTCAAGATCAAGTTGAGTAAATTCTGGTTGGCGATCAGCTCTCAAATCTTCATCT
>CALLJI010000214.1 GCA_938091475.1 uncultured Caldimicrobium sp.
CATAAGCTTGAAAGGCACTAAGTGCTACTACCAAGGCTTGAGGATCTGCTAAACCCACATCTTCTGCAGCACAAATCAGGATTCTTCTTGCAATATATCTTGGATCTTCACCAGCCTTTAGCATTCTTACCATCCAATAAATGGTAGCATTAGGATCACTCCCTCGCATACTTTTGTGAAAGGCAGAAATTAAATTATAATGCTCCTCACCTGCTTTATCGTAGAGTAAAGGCTTGATCAGTAGGGTTTCCGATAGATTTTCTATGGTAATTTCCTTTAAACCCCTTGCGTAAGCTCCTTCTACTAAAATTTCTAAAGTATTTAGGGCAACCCTTGCATCTCCAGAAGAGGACTCCGCTATAGTTTTTAAAACCTCTTCTCTCACCACAAGCTCATACTTACCTAAGCCTCTCTCTCCATCAGTAAGTGCTTTTTTCAAAATTTGCAAAAGATCTTCTATTTCTAAGGGATATAGTTGGATCACCTTTAAGCGAGAGAGAAGAGGAGGAATAATTTCAAAGGAAGGGTTTTCAGTGGTTGCACCAAAAAGAAAAATTTCTTCTTTCTCCACATAGGGTAATAAAAAAGATTGTTGCCCTTTGTTAAAGCGGTGGATCTCGTCTATAAAAAGGATGGTTGATCTGCCGAGTTTTTTTAATTTTTCAGCTTCTTTTAAATATTCCTTTAATTCCTTTAAAGAGGTATCAACAGCACTTAAGGCCACAAAATGGGCTTTAAAATAATTACTCAAAAGGTAAGCTAAGGTCGTTTTTCCTGTTCCTGGGGGACCCCAAAAGACAAGAGAAAAAGGTTTTCCTCTTTTGATAAGAAGGTCAAGCAAAGCTCCTTCTTTAAAAAGATGGTTTTGTCCATAGAACTCATCTAAGCTACGAGGTCTTAATCTTTCAGCAAGGCTTGCCATAATTTTAAATAAAAAACTTTCTTTTTAGTTGTCAAGTTGCCGTTGAGAATGTTCCAAAAAGTGATTTAAAATCTCTTGGGCTGGGGCAAGCCCAGCTACTACGGTTAAAACCTTTTGGGCACGACATATCGTGCCCCTACAAAATTGAGGCGATTCGTGAATCGCCCCTACCAAAATAAATCAATTGGGCACGGCGGTGCCGTGCCCCTACAATTAAACCCTTTTCGGGCTGGGGCAAGCCCAGCCCCTACGGTTAGAACCTTTTGGGCACGGCAAGCCGTGCCCCTACAAATTTCTGGCGATGCGTGAATCGCCCCTACGACTGAAAATCTTTGGACATGGCATGCCTTACCCCTACAAAGAAAACCATTTTGGTAAAGCATATCGCACCTCTAAAATGTGACATTTCAAAATAGTAGTTAAATGTGACATTTTAAAATAACAGTTACAAAAATTTAATTGACTTGAAAATTTTTTTTGCTAATTTATTTTTATAGAAAAAAATCATTTAAAGGGTGTGAAAAAAGCTATGAAGCAAGATTTTTTTAATTTAGAAAAGGTAGAAGAAGTAAAGGGTAATCTTCATACCAAAGAGCTTGTATTTGAGGATTATCCTATTGTAAGGGCTATCTATGGAGAAAAAGGCTCCCATTTTAAGATCTTAGAAGATGCCTTTAGAGTAAAGCTATATCTTAAGGGGAATCATATTATAATTACCGGAGAGGATACTGATCTTGAGCTAACCGAAAAGACTTTGGAAGAATTGTATGATTTAATAAAAGCAGGTTATAATCTCTATCCATCTGATGTAGAGTATGCTTCAAGGGTTATTTTAGAGAACCCTAAGGCCAAACTTAGAGAGATTTTTTTAGATACAATCCTTATAACTTCAGGAAGAAAAGTAGTGTCCCCCAAGGGTATTACTCAGAAGAAATATATAGAAGCTATTAGAAAATCTGAGATAGTTTTTGGTATAGGACCAGCAGGTACCGGAAAGACCTATTTAGCAGTAGCTATGGCAGTTTCCTTTTTAATGAGAGGCGAAGTTAACAGACTGATTTTAGTTAGACCTGCAGTGGAAGCAGGAGAAAAGCTTGGATTTTTACCTGGAGATTTAGTAGAAAAAGTTAACCCTTATTTGAGACCTCTCTATGATGCCCTATATGATATGCTTTCTTTTGATAGAGTAGTTAAACTTTTTCAAAAAGGGGTAATTGAAATAGCTCCCCTTGCTTTTATGAGGGGTCGCACTTTAAATGAAGCCTTTATTATTTTAGATGAGGCACAAAATACAACTACTGAGCAAATGAAAATGTTTTTAACCAGGATCGGACAAGGCTCAAGAGCTGTTATTACTGGAGATGTGACCCAAATCGATCTTCCTGATCCCAAAAAATCTGGATTACTTGAGGCGATTGAGATTTTAGAAGGGATACAGGGAATTACCTTTGTATATTTTACAAAAAAAGATGTAGTAAGGCATCCCATTGTTCAAAAAATAATTGATGCTTATGAGAGAAAGGAGAAACCGAGAAATGAAGTATAAGATTGTACCTGTTGATGAAGCGGTAGGAATGGTGCTCCCTCATGATATTACGGAAATTGTGCCTGAAAAATTCAAAGGAGCAAGATTTAAAAAAGGGCATATTATTAGAGAAGAGGACATTCCTAAATTAAAAGATTTAGGAAAAAATCATCTTTATCTCTTGGAGTTAGAAGAAGATGAGTTGCACGAAGACGAAGCAGCTATTAGATTAGCTAAAGCTGTTGCTGGAGAAGGGATAATTTGGAGCAAAGAAATAAGAGAAGGGAAAGTAAATTTTAAGGCAGAACGCGAAGGGCTTCTTAAAGTTGAAACAGAAGCACTGCTAAGAATAAATCTTTTGGGCGAAATTAGTCTTTCTACAAAGCATACGAATCTTTGGGTTAAAAAAGGCGAGCTAATCGCAGGTGGTAGAGCCATTCCCTTGGTGGTAAAGAAAACCCTTTTAGAGGAAGTAGAAAGAATTTGTGCAGAGTATCCTGAGAAAGTGCTTCGAGTTTTACCTAAAAGAATAAACAAAGCTGGTTTGGTTATTACAGGCTCAGAAGTTTTTTATGGGCGCATTGAAGATGCCTTTGCTCCAAGAATGATTCCTAAATTAGAGGCCTTTGGACTTAGTGTGGAAGGTCCCCTTTTTGCTCCCGATGACGAAGATTTTATCTATCAAAACATTCTTAATCTTCTCAATAGAGGCTGTGATCTTATTCTTGTTACAGGGGGAATGTCAGTAGATCCAAATGATGTGACTAAATCCGCTATTCAAAAGTTAAATCCTGAGATCTATCTTCATGGTACTCCCGTTTTACCAGGAAATATGTTTCTTTATGCTTCCCTTAAAGATGGGAAAACTGTGCTTGGAATCCCTGCCTGTGCAATGTATTTTAAAATTACTATACTTGATTTAGTGTTACCAAGAATCCTAGCGGGAGAAAAACTTTCAAGATTAGATATTGCCAAACTTGGACATGGTGGATACTGTTATAATTGTCCTGAGTGTAGATATCCTATCTGTCCCTTTGGTAAAATATGTTAGGATCCGCTCTCCTCAATGCCCTCATCAATGTCCTTGATTTGCTTCTTACAATATATATTTGGTTAATCATAGCAAGAGCTATCCTATCCTGGGTTATGCCCTATGCTTATCATCCGGTGACTAATTTTCTCTATAAGGTAACAGAACCTCTTTTAAGACCTTTTAGAAGGTTAATACCCCCTATTTCTGGTTTAGATTTAAGTCCTCTTGTAGTTATTTTTATGATATATTTTTTAAAAGAAATTTTATCCAGACTTAAAATTAAGCTTTCCCTTTTCTTCTAAAAAATGCTTCTTGAAGTAAAAGTACGAGCAGGTTCAGCCAAAAATAAGATTCTTTCCTTTAGGCCACCTAACTTCTTAGAGGTGGCAATTGAGGCAAAGCCTGAGAAAAATGAGGCTAATCTCTCCCTTTGTAAATTTTTAGCTAAATCTTTGCATATAGAAAGGGAGAAAATAAAAATAATAAAAGGTAGATCTTCGCCTAAGAAAATTCTCTCTATTGAAGGAATTACTGAGGAAGAAATTAGGAGGTTGATAATTAGATGAAGGAATTTTTGTTTTTTGACTTAGATGGAGTAATCCTTAATTCTATGAAATATCATGCAGAGGCTTGGATCCTTGCCTTTAGAGAGTTTGGTTTAACCTTTGAAGAAGAAGAAATTTATTTACACGAGGGTGCTATTGAGCTTGAAACAGCTAAATCCCTATTTATGAATAAGGGAGTAAATCCAACCCCTGAATTTTTTGAAAAGGCTTTTAAACTTCAAAAAATTTTTTTTAAGAGAAAATTTGCTTCTCTTGTAAAACCCTATCCAGAAGTGCCAGAACTTTTAAGAGACTTAAGAGAGAAGGGAGCAAAATTAGCCTTAGTGACTTCCTCCTCCAGAGAAATATTAGAGGAGGTTTTCCCAAAAAATTTAGAGTGTTTTTTTGAGGTGATTATAACAGGGGATTTAATTCAAAAGAGAAAGCCTCATCCAGATCCCTATTTAAAGGCAAGGGAATATTTTTCTGCACCTCAAGATATGTGTTTAGCCATAGAAAATTCACCAGCAGGCATACTTTCAGCTAAAAGAGCTAATTTATATTGTATTGCTATAACTACAACGCTTAGGCCCGAACATCTCTCCCAGGCTGATCTCATTCTTGAAAATCATTCAGCCTTAAGGAATGTACTATTGAATGGATTATAAGGATTATTTTTCTCGCTATAAAGATATTATTCCTGGTTATGACTCCTTTTTAGAATATTTAAAAGTTCCCCATCAACAATATTTTTGTATAAATAATTTAAAAATTACTACACCAGAAGAGAGAGAAAGGTTACTTAATTCATTAGCTGATAAAGGAATAAGGTTGGAGAGAGTTGAAGAAATTCCCATATTCTATAGAGTGATTAATAATGAGGAGATCTCCTTGGGGAACTTAAAAGTTTATAGCCTTGGTCTTATTCATTCGATGACTCTAACAAGTAGTCTTCCTGTTATAGCCCTTGATCCCCAACCGGGAGAGCTAATCCTTGATCTTTGTGCAGCACCAGGTGGTAAGACCGCTCTTATGGCTATGTTAACTTCAGATCAAGCTATAATTGTTGCAAATGATAAGAGAATAGACAGATTGACTGCCCTTTCAGCCAATCTTAAACGATTAGGTATTGCCTCGGTGGTTATTACCCGATATAGAGGGGAAGAATTTCCTTTAGGGCTTAATCCTACAAAAGTGCTTATAGATGCTCCCTGTTCTGGGGAAGGAAGATATAAAATAGGACTTGAAGGAGAGATCCTGTATCAAAAGGGTTCTGGAAAAACTAACTTACCTTCTCTTCAAAAGGGTTTGTTACTTCGAGCTTATGATATAGCTCAATCTGGAGCTATACTTATATACAGCACTTGTACCATCAATCCTATGGAAAACGAGGCAGTAGTAGATTATTTATTAAAAAAGAGGCCTGCAGAAATTTTAGATTGGAATTCACCCTTGAATTA
>CALLJI010000215.1 GCA_938091475.1 uncultured Caldimicrobium sp.
TGAGGGAGAATGAAAATTTTTTTGAAATATTTTCCTTCTAAACCAAAGAGTTCCTTTAATTTTTCAGAGATTTCCTCTTTTTTGTTGGAATAAAATTTATCGTTTATCCAAAGATTCATAGAGTAGGTTTTACGATTTCCAAAGGGCGGTTTTCTTATGATTTTATAAAGATGACCTTTAAAGAGGAATTTAAACTCAACCTCAGGTTCAATTTGAGGATACTTAGGTAGAAAGTGTGAGATAAGATCTGTAGGGGACCTATCTGGGAAGGTGGCTTCTCCAAATAAGGCAAAAAAGATGGCATCAAAGAGAGTGGTTTTGCCTGCACCTATCTCACCAGTTACAAGAAAAAATTTTTCTTGATGGATAATTTTAAAAGTTTCTTCAGGGATTTCTACTTTAATGAAAGGTCCAAAACCCTTAATGGAGAGATATAGGGGACGCATTAGAAATGGTTATTTGATTTTTCCTTTGTATTTCCCTCTGAGCTCTCTTTCTAACTCTCTTTTCTTTATATCCTCTCTCCTGTCATAGACCTTTTTACCTTTGGCAAGTCCAAGCTCAACTTTGGCTATCCCTCTTTCATTAAAATACACCTTCAAGGGAATAAGGGTATACCCCTTTTCTTGAAGTTTACCAGCTAAACGTTTGATTTCCCTTTTGTGTAGGAGAAGTTTTCTGGTTCTGGTGGGATCAAGATTTTTGGCTTCTAAACTGTGTGGATAGGGGCTAATGTGAAAATTATATAAAAAAACTTCTCCTTGAACAATTCGAGCAAAACTATCCGAGAGATTTGCTCTACCCTCTCTAAGGGACTTTACTTCACATCCCAAGAGTTGTATGCCTGCTTCATAAGTTTCTTCAATCTCATAGAGATAGTGAGCCTTGCGATTGGTACATACAATTTTTTGAGGCATTCCCTTATACTCCCAAAAATCTCCTAAATAAACCTTGCATCTTCCCTTGATTTTTAAATTGTTTCATAAGGGTTTTCATCTCCTCAAAGCTTTTAAGAAGTTTATTTACATCTTGAATGGTTGTGCCTGAGCCTTTAGCAATGCGCCTCTTTCTACTTGCATTTATGATGTGGGGGTTTCTTCTCTCCTGAGGAGTCATTGATTTAATGATAGCTTCCATTTTAATAATTTCCCTTTCGTCAATAGGAAGCTTATCAATCTTTTGACCAATTCCCGGTAAAAATTTGAGGACTTCTTTTACTGAACCCATTTTTTTAATTTGTTGAAATTGCTCCAAAAGGTCTTCCAAATCAAATTGAAGCTTTTTGATCTTTTTCTCAAGATCTTTAGCTTTTTTGAGATCAAAGGTTTCTTGGGCTCTTTCAATCAAGGTTAGTATGTCACCCATTCCCAAGATGCGAGAAGCTAATCTATCCGGGTGAAAGACCTCTAAGGCCTCAATTTTTTCTCCTGTTCCGAGGAATTTAATAGGACAACCTGTAACCTCTCTTAGAGATAGCGCAGCTCCTCCTCTTGCATCTCCCTCTACTTTGGTTAGTATAATTCCCGTAAGCCCAATCTGCTCTTGAAAGGTTTGAGCTACATTCACTGCATCTTGCCCCATCATAGCATCAGCTACTAAAAGCACCTCAGAGGGTTTAAGAAACTCCTTTAAGGTTTTCAATTCTTCCATCAGGGCTTCATCTATGTGAAGTCTTCCTGCGGTGTCTACAATGAGCACATCTCTTTTTTGTTCTTTGGCCATAGCCAAAGCCCTTTTTGCAATCTCAAGAGGTTTTTCCTCTGTAGAGGCTTCAACAAAGGGCAAATCAATTTTTTGAGAAAGCACTTTTAATTGTTCAATAGCTGCTGGTCTATAGACATCTGTGGAGACAAGTAAGGGATGATGCCCTTTCCTTTTTAAATAGAAGGCAAGTTTAGCAGCGGTGGTTGTCTTTCCTGAACCTTGAAGCCCAGCCAAAAGAAGAATGGCAGGTTTAGGATGTAAAACCAGTCCCTGGGCTTTACTTCCTAAGGTTTCAACTAACTCATCATAGACGATCTTAACTAATTGTTGAAAGGGAGTTAAGCTCTCTAAGACCTCTGCTGAGGTGGCCCTAATCTCCACTTTACTTAAAAAGTTTTTCACTACCTTATAGTTGACATCCGCCTCTAAGAGCGCAAGCTTTATCTCTCTTAGCCCTTTTTTGATATCCTCAGAACTTAGTTTACCCTTATCCTTTAGACCTGAAAAAACCTTCTCCAACCGTTCACTCAGGCTTTCAAACATTTTTCAAACCTCTTTTTTTGGGATTACAATCCGTAGATTTAGCTTTAAACTAAAAATTAGCACAGTTTAGATAAGAATTCAAGTGAGCATGAGAATGTTTCAAAAATTGTAGGGGCTCTGCCTTGCGATGTCTAAAGGGATAAAATTGAAAAGCCGAGCCAATACCTTGATTAAGGGTATAGGTGAGACTACAGGATCTACTTTTCAATCCTCACGGTATTGCTGCATCAGTAGGAATTGCTACTGCGCATAAACTCTTAAGAAATACCTTTTAATTCCGCATGGTTCAGATACAATCCCTCGACCTAACCCCCCTCAAATACGCACCATAACCTTTCAATCCCACATGGTTCAGATACAACCCACACTTCTCAAATTCCTTCTAAGGTAGAATCACATACACTTTTGGGGTTTTGTCAAGAACTTGAAAATGCCGTTTCAAAATCCAATATAAGAATATCAAAAATTCGTGCCCCTGTGCACATAATTCCTTCTATAATTAGTCTTGCCAAATTTTTGTGATGAAACACTTCAAGTCAACAACCGCTATTAAACTCTATAAAAACCTCAAAACTCATGATATAATTTCAAGAAATTTCAAAGCTGTTGTGAACACTTTGTATAGAATTAATATTTTTTTCAGCTTTGAGGTGATGTTCAAATCACATTGTGGGTGAAAGAGATACAATGAAGGGTTTCAGAGAGTTTCTCCTGCGAGGTAATGTTGTCGGCATTGCTGTAGCGGTAGTTATTGGTGCTGCTTTCGGTCAAATGGTTAATTCCTTTGTGACAGATATTCTTACACCTCTGATAATTATCTTCGTGGGGCTACCAGACTTCTCAGCCATTAAAATCGGTCCTATTGCCCTGGGGAAGTTTATAAACACCGTGGTAAATTTCCTTGTCGTCTCTGCCTCAATCTATTTCATAGTAGTTGTCTTTATGCGGAAGATAGAGAAATGGTACAAGAAGGAAGGAGACGGAGAACCTACTACTATTGAATTTTCTGAAGAGGTCAGACTGCTGAGAGAGATTCTTGATGAGCTGAAACGGAGGAACTAATTTTTGTATTCCACTGCATTTAACATACAATCACACTTTTTTTAAAACCTTTGACTGTGTTCACTTTTCCTCTTAGCGTCATATTTACTAATGATTCGATAGAGTTTAATTTATCTGAGATGGAAAAAGCCCTGCCCCTACAGGCTTGAGGGCAATTAGTTAATTGTCCATACAAGATCTGGGCAGGGGCAAGCCCTGCCTCTACGATATTTTGATCAAAAAATCCTGTAGGGGCACCCCTTGCGGGTGCCCCATATGGGCACGGCGGTGCCGTGCCCCTACACTATTATGTTTTTGGATTTTAAAAACTGTAGGGGCTCAGCATGCTGAGCCCAAAGAATTTAAAACAAATGTAGGGGCAAATCACGATTTGCCCCAGAATTCAATCTTTTGGGCACGGCAGTGCCGTGCCCCTACAGATTTGTGGGCGATTCGTGAATCGCCCCTACTGAGGAGGGATGGAGGAGAAGATGGATAGTAGAACTGGTTAAAGAGACGGGAAGGGCGGTTATTGGATGTGAAATAGCAAGCTAAGTGAGTGCGATATAGCCATTTGTTCTGGTTGTGGTAGAATAACATAGATTTTTTAGATGGGAGGATACTATGCAAGTTGTTGTGGTTGGGGCTAATGCCTGTGGAGCTAAGGTAGCCTGTAGGGTAAAACGCCTAAATCCAAAAGCTGAAGTTATTCTTATAGATAAGTATGAACTTATTTCATATGGAGCCTGTGGAATCCCTTACTTTGTTTCAGGAGATGTGCCAGATGAAAATCAACTGAGATCTACTTCCTTTCATGCGGTAAGAGATGCCAAATTTTTTAGAGAAGCAAAGGGGTTAACGGTTCTCACAAAAACTTTAGTTGAAGAGATTGATAGGAAGAGAAAGACTGTAAAGGTTAAGTATTTGGATACGGGGCGACAGGAAGAGATTCCCTATGATAAGTTAGTTATTACCACAGGCTCTGTTCCAAAAACTCTTAATATCCCTGGGGTGGATTTGCAGGGAGTTTATACTTTATCAAACTTATGGAAAGCTCTTGAGATAAAGGAAAAAATTGTCAAGGGGGAATGTGAAAAGCCTCTTATTATAGGAGCTGGTCTTATTGGGATTGAGATGGCTGAAGCCTTTGCAGATCTCTGGGGTCTCCCTGTAACCCTTCTTGAATATTTTCCAAATGTC
>CALLJI010000216.1 GCA_938091475.1 uncultured Caldimicrobium sp.
TTTACTTCTTTCCAAGAGGGAATGTGCAGATTTTGAAGGGTCTTAATGTAGAGGGATTTACGAATCTCCCCCAAATTCGTAGGGGGACTTGCTCCTGCCCGAGGGTTTAGCCGTAGGGGCGATCCACGAATCGCCCTCATAAATATGTAGTGGCACGGCATGCCGTGTCCAAAAGGGCAGCCGTAAGGGCTGCCCCTACAGGTTTCGAATTCTTGGGCTCAGCATGCTGAGCCCCTACGAATTTTTAAATCCTTTGGGCAAATCGTGATTTGCCCCTACTTTTTTATATTTCTGGGCACAGCATGCTGTGCCCCTACAAGTGATTATCGCAGGCTAAAGCCTGCAGTTACCTTTTTGGTAGGGGCAATTCACAAATCGCCCGTTTTTCAACCTGCCTGAGAGTTTCGCTCAAAAAAATTAAGGCGTTGGGCTATTTTTATCGTACACCATTTATTTTTAGCCTTGTCTCTAATTTTTAAATTCAAATAACTTAACTTTAACAAAATTTTAACAATCAGATTTTAAAATTCAAAATATGATGAGGGAAAGAATAGAAGAATTATTAGAAAACATTGCTCGGAAACAGGAAAAGTACAAAAAGTTTATTAAGAAGGGTGATAAAGTAATAAAGCGTGAGAGGGATACCTTCCTTACCGAGAAGGATAGGCCTATCCTCATTGAGTCTTTCGTAGTGGGAGGACTATTGGAAAAATTAATACTTAAATTTGTAGATAGGATCTTTTAAAGAAGCTCTTGTAGTGTATTCAGTATTCTTTTGTAGTCACCGTATATTTTAACCCTACCTTCAAGAATATATCTTATTGCCTTTGAGGGTTTTTCAATAAGTTTCGGTAAGTCTTTAAAGGATATTAATATCTTATCTCTCACATCTGGAGGGTTTTCCTGATGGTTTATACCTTGGGAATCTATTAAAAGATCCACAAAGCTACCATCTGGTAACTTTATAGAGAGCAAGACTGGATTTGTGAGACGAATAAAAATATCCTTGTGTTTATCTTGAATTTGATGGGCTAAAATCTTAAGCTCTCTTATGTAATCTTCAGTACTCACTTTCAAGGTATACTATCCTCTCCTCTTTAGCTATTTTTTCTATGATTTGATCAAGGACTTCTCTTGCCTTATCCTCTGTTGAGTATATGCCAAGCACTGCAGGGAGAAGTGGCTGGCTTACATACGCCACAACCTTGTAAACCAGCCTTTTTTTACCATCAATTTCTATTTTAGCCTCTTCTACCGAAAGGGCTATAATATGAAGGTTATTTATGTATCTTCCGCTTCTTGTTTTTATAAAGGTCATATTTCTTAATTTTTCTCCTCTTCCTTCTTAACCTCTGTTAATGCTTTCTTTGCTCCTTCCACAGCGCCCTCTACCGAAGCTCTAACAACTTTAAAGGCCTTTTCTCCAATTTCTGCGGTGGTTTTTATAATTTCCTTGCCTATCTCTGCAATTTTTGAAAGGGCTTCTGCTGGTAAGTGTGTTACTGCTTTCGTTTCAGCTTCACTTAGTTTTTTCTTAAGCTCCTCAAGCTCTGCTTTGATTTTCTCCAAGTCTTGGGCTATGTCCTTCTTTTCTTCCATAGCTAACACCTCCTTTTTTATTTCTTATGGAATATAAACCTAAAAGCACTGTAGTGCCATTGTTTATGAGAGTTGACGCAGAGGGTCCAAAAAGCCCCAAGACAGAACCTATAAGCCCAACCGTGTTTGCGAAGGAATTCAGCTTGTAGATATTTCTTAATTTATTCATTGTGTACTCTGCAATATCTACTGCTGTAATGAGGTGCCATAAATTATCTCCGATTACAATATCTGCTACCTCTATAGCTATAGAGGTACCACTTCTTAGGGATATACCCACATCCGAGGTAGACAGGGCTGGAGAATCATTAACCCCATCACCTACAAAGGCAACAACACTACCACATCTTTTTAAATCTTCTACAATTTTAGCCTTTTCCGCAGGAAATACTCTTGCATAAAATTCCTCTATTCCAAGTTGCTTTGCTATGTATTTAGCAATACCTTCATTATCCCCAGTGCATAGAATAACCCTTTTGCCACGCTTTTTTAACTCCCCCACCACATCCTTTGTCTCTTCCCTTAAAGGATCTAAAAAGGTAAGGAGTCCTATAATTTTTCTACCTCTCACTAGATAAAGGACGGATTTAGCCTCCGAATGGAATTTATCTACGAGCTCTCTCACCTCAGAGCTAATTTTTATATTCTTACTTTGCATAAAGCGTGTACTACCCAGCATATATTTCATACCCTCTAACTCACCCTGTATACCTAACCCTATAAGGTACTTGGAATTTTCTCTGGGTATAGGTTCCAAGCCTCTTTCCTTTGCTAATTTTACTATAGCCTTGGCTACTGGATGAGTTATTCTTTGCTCCAAAGATGCGGCATAGAGCAGGACCTCTTCTTGGGAAACTTCTAATCCTACTATGTCCTCTATCTTTGGGCTTCCTACGGTAAGAGTTCCCGTTTTGTCCATTACAAAGGTATCCACTTTGGAGAGGGCTTCTAACTTGCCACCGCTTTTTATTAGAATTCCATAAGTTGAAGCTTCTGCTGCACTGGATAAAAGGGTAAGGGGTGTAGAAAGATGTATTCCCGTATGATAGTCTATAATCAAGGTAGAAGTAAGCCTGCTTATTTGTCCACTGGTTAAATAGGAAAGAAGGGCAAGGCCTATGGTAGGTAAAACCATTTTATTTGCTTCCTCTTCTGCTAACCTCTGTATATTTATAGGCTCTTTTATACCTTCCTCTACTATCCTTGCAATTTTAGCAACTAAGGTTTCTTCTCCTACGCTTTCTACCCTTATATAAAGTTTACCATCTTCCACATAGGTACCAGCATATACCTTATCCCTTGGCTTTTTGTGAACGGGATTGGACTCTCCGGTGAGGGAGGCTTGATTTACTAAGGCATCACCCTCTATAACCTCGCCGTCTGCAGGAATTTTTTCTCCTGTATAAACTGCTATAGTATCTCCTTTTTTAAGGTCTGTAGCCTTTACCTTTATCGCTTGACCATTACTAACAAGAAGCCAAGCGGTATCCTTCTTGTAGGAGAATAATTTTTCTATCTTTTCATAGGCTTTCTTTTCTACCTTTTCTGCAAGGAAATCTCCCAAAGCCAGCAAAAAGATCATCGTATGAGCTGAGAGGGGATTACCACTAAAGCTTGCTAAAACTATAGCAGAAGAGTCAAGAGAATGAACATCTAACTTGCCCTTTTTAAGGGAGCTAAAAGCCTTAGCAAGAACGGGCTTTGAAAGAAGTAAAGTTGTCCAAGTAAAAACTGGATTAGGAAATAGGTTTCTAAAAAGATAAAGGGAAAAGCCCACGGTAGTTAAAGCAAGCCATTTAGAAGAATCTGTTTCCTTTTCTTTAGGTTTTGCGCTTTCTTTGGAAAGGTCTTCTAAAAAGATATCTCGCGGTGTATTTTCTATAAAGTTTAAAAATTCTATAAGATCAAAAGTTTTTGGGTCATATTCAAGGGTAAGGCAACCAGTGGATCTTGAGTACCTAACTTTTCGCACACCACCAAACCTTGAAAAGTAAGTTTGAATGGTCTCCTCTGGGTGGTGCAGATATTTAAATATATAAGAGGATAGCTTTATTCTTCCAAGGTTTAGCTTTTCAATTCTGTATGCTGTCATCCTTCTATCGGAGTTGTTTGTTGAAGTTTAAGCTCTAAGGCTTTTATAAGGGTTTCTATTTCCTTTTGGATTTCTTCAAATCTCCTTCTTTCTCTTTCCTTATCCAATAAGTAAAGTGCAACCAATCCAAGACCAAAGCCAAGCGCAAAACTAAAGGGGCCTGAACAAAAGCTTTTGCCAAGCATTGATCCTATTTGATTCATAATCTAACCTCCTTAGATTCTATTTTTTATTTTTTGTAAAATCTCTTGTTGCTTTTGAAGAATTTCAAGTTTTCTCTCAACCTCTAATCTACATAAATGCTTAGCCTCGGAAACCACATCTTCCCAAAATTCCTTGCTTTCTTCTAACTTTCCAATGAGCCACTGTTGAAAAGCTATGGCCTCCTTGGTGACAGAAACCAGAAGAGGTCTTGAGTCTCTCATTAGTTTACCAAGTATGACCAAACCAGCTAAAGCACCAATACCATAAAGCATCATATTGGTTGATAAGCATCCACCTATACTACTTGGAAGATTCAAGTTTAACATAACCTTACCTCCTTAAAGCTTAGTTTTTAAATATGGAGTTAAAAGCATACCACACACAGCAAAGGAAATTAAACCTACTTTCCACCCTAATATAATGATAGAAAAGCCAAGTTTAGCAGCTGGATGTTTAAGTAAGGGTTGTATGTAAGAATGCAGATCCTCCCTCTCCAATTTAGACCTTTTTTTAGAACCTAAGTTTTCTAATAAATAGTGCATAAAACTTCCTTCTTTAAATTTGACAAGTAAAGTTCTTGTATTTTCTTTGCATTTAAGTTCTAATACTCCATCCATTCCCTTTATGCCTTGTAAGAATAAGTTCCTCTCTTCTATAGTGGAAAAATAGATTCTTGCTTCCCCTTTTCTCAAAAAAATCTGCTCTATCATATTTTTAAAAGTATACAATAGAATTGTTAAAATTTTGTTACATTAATGTTAAAAACTTAAAATTTTTTCATAACAATGTCTTTAATACTCTGAAAAGAAGCATAACGGGGTGCGATATGCTCTACTCAAAGGATTTAGTTTGTACAGCAATTCACGAATTGCCCAAACCCATTGGCCACAGCATGTTGTGCCCCTACTTTTTTCCTTTTATTGATACCACTAAATACCCTATCTCAATAAACTAAACTTAGCGAAAATAAGTCACCGTAGATAAGATCTTCCTAAAAGCTTGTAAAGATAGAGTTTCTAAAATATAATGTAAATCGCAATAAAACCCTCAGGGAGGTAAGAAAATTAATAGAAAAATTCCCTTTTTAGATTTGAATAGAGCCTATACACGCTATGGCAAGGAAATAGAAGAAGCAGTCCTTAGGGTTTTAAGGAGTGGAATATATTTAAATGGAGCAGAAACAGAGGCTTTGGAGAGGGCGCTTTCTTCCTATATGGGAGTGGATTATGCTGTGGGGGTGTCCTCTGGTACTGAAGCCCTATATCTTATCCTAAGAGCCCTGGAGCTACCTCTTGGAAGTTATGTACTCCTTCCCTCTTTTACCTTTGTTGCTACAGCAGAAGTCATTGTTAGAGCAGGATTAGTTCCAGCCTTTGTTGATCTGGAGGAAGATACTCCTAATCTCAGTGTAGAAAGCCTGAGGCAAACTTATGAAAGACTAAGGGCTCAGGGGAGTAAAGTTTCTGCGGTCTTGGCAGTTAGTTTGTTTGGGATTCCCGCAAGGCTGAAGGAGATCTCAGCCATTTGCAGAGAAGAAAAGCTTTATCTGATTGAGGATATTTGTCAGGCCTTTGGTGCTAAAGTTGAAGATAAAAAAGTAGGAACCTTTGGAGTAGCAAGTGCCACCTCCTTTTATCCTACTAAAAATCTTTCCGCTTGTGGTGATGCTGGGATGGTCTTTACAAATGATCCAAATCTCTATGCCAAGGTGAAAATTTTAAAGGAGCATGGCCAAAGTGCTCCCTATCATTACACTTTCCACGGTGTTAACGGAAGAATTGATGAACTTCAGTGTGCCATCCTTAGAGTCAAATTTAAATATTTTGAGGAAGAAGCTAACTTGAGAAAAAAATTAGCCAAGTTTTATTTAGAAGAACTTTCCTCTCTTCCTGTTAAAACCTTTAACTTGCAAGCAAATTCTGAGCCACTTTATTCTCTCTTTTCCATTAGGGCAAAGGAAAGAGATGACCTTAAAAGTTTCTTAGAGGAAAGGGGAATTAATACGAGAATCTATTATCCCCTTCCATTACATCTCCAGCCTATTTATAGAGAATTGGGATATAGAGAGGGAGATTTGCCTATTACTGAGAAACTCTGCCGGGAGATCCTAAGCCTTCCCTTTTTCCCTGATCTTACTTTGGATGAGGCAAAATATGTAGTTGATACCATAAAAGAGTTCTATGGGGTTTAGACGGTGGAGCTCCATATCTCTATTCCCTTTAACTTATTGAGGGAAAAGTATTTAAATCAGGTTTTAGAGCTTAGAGTGTCTCCGGAAATTTCTATTAAAGCTGAAGATTTGGACACACTCTCAAGAAAGGAATTCAAAGAAATAGCTGATATATTAAAGAGAGAGGCACTAAAACCCTCTATACATTTACCCTTTATGGATCTATCTTTGGCAGCTTTAGATCCCTGGATCAGGAAGGTGAGTTTGAAACGCCTCTATTGGGGTATGGAAATAGCAGCCCTCTTTGAACCTAAAATAGCGGTTTTCCATAGTGGCTATCATCCTGATTATCACCGAGACCAACGCTTGTATTGGAGAGAGATTTTTATGACAGAAAGTTTACCCTCCATCCTTGAGCACTCCTTAGATTTGGGCTTAAACTTAGCTTTAGAAAATGTTTTTGAGCCTGATCCAGAATTTTTAGCCCCACTTTTTTCCGAGTTTAAAGAGAGACTATCTTGGTGTTTTGATCCAGCCCATGCCAGGGTTTTCTCAGAGAGGAATGAACTGGATTGGCTTAGTACGCTTTATCCCTACATAAAGGAAATGCATTGTCATGATAACCTGGGTAAATGGGATGATCATCTACCTCTTGGAAAAGGGGTGATCAATTTTGGCGAAATTTTTCGCTTTCTTAAGGCACACCATTGTAATCCCCTTTTAACCATAGAGGCTAAAAAAGAGGAAGATGTTTTAGTTTCTTATCAATATCTCCAAAATTTTTGTTTTTAGAGCTCAATATGGGATTTCTTAAGAAAATCTTTCTTTTTTTCTTTATTTTTCTTTTAGCCTTTCCTTTTTTTCTAAAGGGCAAAGAGGAGGACTTATTTTCAGAGTATATAGAAAATGTAGAAATTTTGCCTTCTGATATTGTTAAACACCTTCCTTTAGATGTAAATGCTCAAATAGCCTATTTTATCAAATATTTTTCGACGGAGAAAAAGGAGGTTTTGCAGAGGTGGTTTAAAAGGTGTGAGCCCTTTTTACCATACTTTAGAGTCATCTTTGGAGAAGAGGGGCTCCCTGAAGATCTTATTTATCTTGCGCTGGTAGAGAGTGGATGTAATCCCTTTGCGGTCTCCCCAGCGAAAGCAGTAGGGATTTGGCAGTTTATAGAAAGTACCGGCAAAAATTATGGCCTAAAAATAGATTTTTGGATTGATGAACGAAGAGACTTTATTAAATCTACCTATGCAGCTGCTAAATATCTCAAGAGACTCTATGAGATCTTTGGAGATTGGAGACTTGCAGTAGCAAGCTACAACGCAGGAGAAGGAAGGGTCTCAAGGGCTTTAAAGGCCAAAAATTTTGTTGATTATTGGAA
>CALLJI010000217.1 GCA_938091475.1 uncultured Caldimicrobium sp.
GGTGCGGGGCCCCTACAATTTTAACCTTATGGGCACGGCGTGCCGTGCCCCTACAAGAAATGGGCAGGGGCAAGCCCTGCCCCTACAAATTTTAAGCCCCTACAAATTTTAAGGTTTTTTGTTATTAATTAGATCAATGAAGGTAAAGGGCGATGATTTATCAAAATTGATAGAAAATATGACCCAGAGACATCATCGCCGCTCCTTGCGTCTCAAATATTACGATTATTCCGAACCTGGTGCTTATTTTATCACCATATGCACACGCCATCACCAGTGCATATTTGGTGAGATTGTAGAGGGTGAAATGATTTTAAACACCTATGGCAAAATTGCTCAAAAATGTTGGTTAGATATACCCAAACATTTCCCCAATGTTGAATTAGACGAATTCGTCATTATGCCCAACCATATCCACGGAATCATTATTATCACCGATGTAGGGGCACCCCTTGCGGGTGCCCTGAATAAAAGGGCTGATGTAGGGGCAATTCATGAATTGCCCCTACGAAATTTGAATCAACTTGCGGGTGCCCAGAATAAAAGGGCAGGGGCAAGCCCTGCCCCTACGATTGGAAATATTATTGGTACATATAAATCAATTGTAGTAAATAGGTGCTTGAAAATTTTTAAAAAGAATAAACTCTATATGGGTAAGCTTTGGCAACGGAATTACTATGAGCGCATCCTTCGTGATGAAAGGGAATTGAATAAGATCCGTGAATACATCATAAACAATCCCATAAAATGGGAATTAGATTATGAAAACCCAGAAAGAAAGAGGAAATATAAGAATGTAACGGAATATTTTAATAGTATTCTCAATGAATAAAACCCGTATCAGCAACAAAAAAATTGGGCACGGCTGTGCGGGGCCCCAACAATTAAACCCTTTAGGGCACGACATGTCGTGCCCCTACGAATTTTTAAATTCTTGGGCAAATCGTGATTTGCCCCTACAAGCAATTCTCGCAGGCTAAAGCCTGCGGCTACCATTTTTATTCCATTGGGCACAGCATGCTGTGCCCCTACAAATTTTCCAATATTTCAAAAATTTTAAAAAGGTAGGGGCACCACATGTCGTGCCAAAAGGGTTTTTTCGTAGTGGCAATTCACGAATTGCCCCATAAAAATTGTAGGGGCACGACATGTCGTGCCCCTAAAAAGATTTTAGATGTAATGTAGAAGGGGCGATTCACGAATCGCCCACAAATTCGTAGAGGCAGGACTTGCCCCAGCACAAATGTTTTGTTTGTAGGGGCACGGCACCGCCGTGCCCAAATAGGGTAGCCACAAGGGCTGTCACTACGATTTTTTAAACATTCGCAGTGTAACTTGACCTTAGGAATAACAGGTGTTAAAATTAAACCATCTAATAATCTTCACTGGGGGAAAGGAGATGGCAAAGAGAACTTATCAGCCCAGTAAATTAAAAATGAAAAGAACACATGGCTTTAGAGCAAGAATGAAGACTAGATCCGGAAGAAGAATACTTAAAAATAGGAGAAGAAAGGGGCGTCATCGCCTAACTGTATAGCTAAATTTGAAAAAAGAGAATTTATCCAAAAGAGAGCGCCTAAAACTAAATAAAGATTTTACTAGAGTTCTTAAAAAGGGCCAAAGGGTTTGGATAGGCAAGTATTTACTGATGTTTTATTGCCCAAATGAATTACCTTACAGAAGGCTTGGTCTGATTGTTTCAGCTAAAGTTGGTAAAGCCTTTGAGAGAAATAAAGTGAAAAGATTATTAAGAGAGCTATTCAGAAAAAATAAAGCCTTGTTTCCCCAAAATTCAGATATTATTTTTATTGCAAGCCCAAAAATAAAGGATATTTCCTATGAGCAACTTTTAGAGTTAATAAAGGAATATCTTTCAACCGGAAAAAGAGATTGTACTAATGCCAAAAAAGTTCCTTCTTAAAATGATTCTTTTTTATCAAAGATATATTTCTCCTATTTTTTCAATTTATTTTAATATCCACTGTAGATTTTTCCCAAGTTGCAGTGAGTATGCCAAGATAGCCATTCTAGAGTGGGGAATTTTTAAAGGCACTCTACTTGCTATTAAGCGATTTTTCCGATGCCACCCACTTTCAAAGGGTGGATTTGATTTTCCACCTACAAAAAAAATCAATAGGGAGTCTCATTATGGATAATAGAATACTTTTAGCGATTATTCTTTCTATAGTAGTATTAATCCTCTTTCAGTACTTACAAATGAAGTTTTTTGTTCCTCCTAAGGATATTCCTCCGAAAGTAGCCGAAAGCAATCAAAGTCAAAAGGAAGCTAAGGAGGATCCCTCAACTAAATCGTTCTTGTCTACAGATAGCCAAAACGTCATAAAAGAAAAATACTATCAAATAAATACTTCCCTTTATACTATTAAACTTACTAACATGGGAGGTCGTTTTAAAGAGATCAAACTTTTAAATTATAAACAAGAGTTAAAAAAGGAGGATCCTATTGAATTAGTCTCAGCTCCGAGGGAGGGTTTACCCTTTGAAATTTATCTTTCTCAAGCACCCCAACTTGCCCTTATCCCTATGGAAACCCATCTCCCAGAAAATTTAGATGTATCTGGCAATCAAACTATCACTTTTAGAAGCACCTTTAGTCCTATAGAGCTCGAAAAAAAATACACTTTTAAAGAAAATTCCTATTTTATAGAGCTTGAAGTCAAACTAAAAAATAAAGGAAATGAGACTATAAAAGATAAACTTTTAGTAAGAGGTGTATTTGCTCCCTTTTCAAAGGGAAATGGATATGTTTTTAAGGGCCCCTTTTATTATACTGATCATTTAAATGAAGTAAAATTAAAAGATTCCCTAACGGAATATGTAGGCCCATTAAAATTTTTAGGTTATATGGATGTCTATTTTCTTGCTGCTCTAATTCCTTTGGATAATGCAACTACTAAAAGTACCTTTCGGAAGATTTCTGAGGAAATAGAGGAATTCATCCTCTGGAGTGAAGAAATAACTCTACCCCCAAATGAAGAGAGAAATTTAAAATATAAATTGTATCTTGGTCCAAAGAAAACAGAAGAGCTCGCTAAGGAATACCCCTTATTATCAAAGGCTTTATATTTTGGTATTTTTGATTTTGTAGCCAAACCTTTGCTCTTTCTACTTAAATTTTTAAATAACTTCGTACATAATTATGGACTTGCTATTATTATAGTGACCTTTATAATTAGAATCATCTTCTATCCTCTTAATCATCTTAGCTTTAAGAGTATGAAAAAAATGCAGGAACTTCAACCGATTTTTCAAAAATTAAGAGAAAAGTATAAAGACGATCCCCAGACTTTACAACGAGAAATTATGCAACTTTATAAAAACCAAAAAATAAATCCTTTTTCAGGTTGTCTCCCTATTTTAATTCAAATTCCAGTATTCATAGCCTTTTATAAGGTTTTACTTATGGCTATTGAGCTAAGACATGCACCTTTTATTTTATGGATAGATGATCTCTCCTCTCCTGAGAGACTTTATTTAGGATCTGTAGTAATACCTTGGTTAGGAGGTATTCCTGTGCTCACTCTTTTAATGGGCGTTTCTATGTTTATTCAACAGAAACTCACGCCCAGCTCTATGGATCCTACTCAAGAAAAAATAATGCTTTTACTTCCCCTTTTCTTTACTATACTTTTTATAAATTTCCCCTCAGGACTTGTATTATACTGGTTTGTGAATAATCTTTTATCTATAGGTCAGCAATTAATTACCTTTAAACTAGCTAAAAAATAATTTTAAGAGGGAGGTACTATGGAGAAGGTCTTGGAACTCGAGGGAAAGAGTTTAGATCAATTAGTTGAAAAAGCTTGTCAAGAATTAGGTTGTATGCCTGAGGACTTGGGAATCGAAATTTTGGAGTTTTCTACTGGAGGAATGTTAGGAGCAGGAAAAAAGGTTAAAGCTAAATTTAGCATTAGAGTGGATAAATTGCTTTCTGAAAGAGCAAATCGAGCCCTGACCTTTTTAAAAGAGCTTTTTTACCACATAGATTTTAAAATTGATATACAAACCAATCTTAAAAAAGATACTTTGGAAATAGAGGTGGTTTTTTCAGGAGAAGATGTCAAGTATCTCTTACAAAATGGTGGAGAAGTGTTATCTTCCTTAGAGTTTTTAACCAATAAAGTAGTAGCAAAAGCTATGGGAGTTGGTCCTAAAATTTCTTTTTCTATTAAAGGTATCGATTTAGAAAGAGAAAAAAGATTATTAAGAGCAGTTAAAAGAGCTGTGGAGCTAATAAAAGAGGATCATAAAGAGAGAACTATTAAAATTGGCAACAAGAGAGAGGAAAGATTGGTTCTAAATTATCTCAAAGAAGAACCTAACATAGAAGGAACTATAGTGGAAGAGGAAACAGGTAAAAAAATTCTCCTTAGGTGGAAATCTCTCTGAAGTGGAGCCCAAACTTTATTTTGAAGATACTATCGCAGCTATTGCTACTCCTCCTGGGCGCGGAGCAATTGGGGTTATTAAAATCAGTGGGGATAAGGCTTATTCGATTCTAAAAAAAATCTTTCGTCCAGCTAAAAACCATATTACTTTTGAGTCTCATAGATTCTATTATGGATTTATCGCAGACCCTGAAAGTGGACAAAAATTGGATGAAGTCTTAGTAGTATATATGCGAAAACCTTATAGTTATACTCGAGAGGATGTCGTAGAAATTCACGCGCACAGCGGATATTATAATCTTAGAGGCATTTTAGAATTGGTCTTGAAATCAGGAGCAAGACCAGCTGAACCTGGAGAATTCACCCTTAGAGCTTTTTTAAATGGTAGAATAGATCTCTCACAAGCTGAGGCTATAGAAGAACTTATCTCAGCCAAAAGTAAAGAAGCTTTAACCCTTGCTGTGCATACTCTCTCTGGTAAACTTTCAGAAAAAGTAAAAAGTTTGAAAGAGGACCTTCTTTTTTCTTTAGCACAGGTAGAATCAGCCATCGATTTCCCTGAAGAAGATATAGAAATTTTAAATCCACCAGAGCTTACTCAACACATAGAAAAGATTATAGAAAAGATCGACGCACTTATCAGAAACTATCAAGAAGGGAAAATATACAAAGAAGGGATAAGGCTGGTTATTTCTGGTAAACCAAATGTAGGCAAATCCTCTCTATTAAACTCTTTGTTAAAAGAGGAGAGAGCCATTGTAACACCTATTCCAGGGACAACTAGAGATTTTTTAGAGGAGGAGGCTCAATTAGGTGGTTTACCTGTCAAACTTATTGATACAGCTGGACTAAGAGAAACTATTGATCCAATAGAAAAAATTGGTGTAGAAAAAGCCTTTCAAAAACTAAAGGAAGCAGATTTAGTTCTCTTTTTAGTGGATTCTAGTCAACCGCCTGACAAAGAAACCATATCTCTTTATGAAAAAATTAAACCATACCCCCATCTGGTTGTTTTAAACAAAATTGATTTATCTCCAAATTATGTAGATGAATGGGAAAAAATCATCCAGGAAGAGTTTATTCCAATCTCTGTTAAAGAGGAAGTGAATCTGAACCTACTTGTTCAAAAAATAGTAGAAAAGATTATTTCAGAAAAGGGCACCTTAACAGCTGAAGTGGTACCTAATTTGAGGCAAAAAGTTGCCTTAGAAAAGGCTAAATCCCATCTTTTATCTGCAATAGAGGAACTAAAAGGCAAAGAACCTCTACCTGAATTAATAGCAGTAGAACTAAGAAGCGCCCTCTCAGCTTTAAGCGAAATTATAGGAGAAGTAACTACAGAGGATTTATTGAGCGAAATTTTTTCTCGCTTCTGTATAGGAAAATAAAATTACTAACATCTTTACCTATGCCTGCTCCTTTATAAATTTTATCCTGCATAGGTGCAGGCTTTTGCATAAGCCCTCCAGAATAAAGGAACCTACGAAAGAACTTTCTCTGGCGATTCACGAATCGCCCCTACTGATTTTATCCTTTTAGACATCGCAAGGAGGAGCCCCTACAATTTTTGGAACATTCTGCTCTTCTATTGAAGTTTAAGAAATGAATGTTAAAATGAATTTTACATAGCAGGAGGGGTGCCCGAGTGGACGAAGGGGTGCGACTGGAAATCGCATGTACGGGGCAAAACCTCGTACCGCGGGTTCGAATCCCGCCCCCTCCGTTCTACATCTATGACTCAATCAAAAATCTATATCTATTTGGCAAGTTAATTCACTAAAGGTTTTGTTATTTCCAATGTCAAGATTAGGGCATGTCTATGCCGTGCCCCTACGGTTTAAATATCTGGGCGATTCGTGAATCGCCGTACCATTAAACACTTTGGGCACGACATGTCGTGCCCTTACAATTTTAAAATTTTTGGAAAATCGAAAAAATTTGTAGGGACACAGCACGCTGTGCCCAAGAATCATAAAAAATCTGTAGGGGCAGACCTTTACGGCTGCCACTTTGGGCACGGCGGTGCCGTGCCCCTACGAATTGATTCTTTCCGGCAGGGGCAAGCCCTGCCCCTACTATTTTAAATTTTTTGAATTACAAAAAACTGTAGGGGCACAGCATGCTGTGCCCAAGAATTTAGGGCAATTCGTGAATTACCCCTACATCTTTAAATTCTTTACAATGTGACATTTCAAAATAGTAACCACATGCAACCATTCTTACTATTGACATCTAAAGGAATTTTTATTAAAATTGCTTTATAATGAAGAGAGACAATTTTTGTAAATTTTTCTGTCTTCTTCTATTCGTATTGCTTTTATCTCCTGTGTATACTTTTGCCTATGAAGATTCTATAGAAAAAAGAATCAATTTATGGCCACTTGTAGTCTACTCAAAATATAAAAAAATAGATATAGAGAGAAAGGAATTTCTTGGGCCTCTTATTCAAAAGTATAAATTTGAAAAAGAAAATGGAACCTCTTATAGGCCTATATATTCAAGTGTTCAAGAGGATAAGGAAAGGAGAGCCTTTTTTTTATCGCCTCTCGGAATGTACAAATCTGATAATGAAACCACCACTTTTAAATTAATACCTCTCATAAACCAAAAAGAAGAAAAAGAGCCTTTAGTAGAAAAAGAAGGAAAAAAATGGGAGTATTTTCCTATATTCATAGGAAAAACCGTAAATAATGAGACCTACGGTGGTTTTTTCCCCTTCTATGGAAGGTTCAAAGATAGATTTGGAAAAGAAGAGATAACCTTTTTTATGTGGCCTTTATATTCCCAAATTGAATATGAAGAACACAGAGCTTACAATATTTTATGGCCCCTCATAAGAATCTCCAAACCCAAAGATCCAGAAAATATAAACTATGGAGGATTTAAATTTTGGCCTTTTTATGGTTATTTTAAAGAAGGGGATGAAGAGAGAAAATTTATATTGTGGCCCTTTTATATAAAAAGCTCCTACAAGGATGCTGAGGGTAATTTTGAGGAAAAAGTCCTCTATTTCCCCTTTTATGGAAAGGAAAAGACAGATGTCTACGATAAAACTATCTATCTTTGGCCTTTCTTTCAAAAAGTATGTTCCCAAGATCCACCATATGAGCAATTTGACACACCCTGGCCCTTTTATAGAAAAATCAAAGGAGAAGAAATTGAAGGTTTTAGAATCTGGCCCCTCTATGGCTATCTAAAAGGCAAAGAAACATATGATTCTTTTGTTCTTTGGCCTTTTTATTTTTACAAAGAAGACCTTTACCAAAAAGGCAACACTACTTATTTTGAAAAGGAACATCGTTTTTTATTACTCTCCAAGGAAAACCAAATTTTTGAAAATGATAGCTTTATCCAGAGGGAATTTAGATTTTGGCCCTTTTACTATTCCTATGAAAATAACCCTCAAAAAATTAAAATTCACTATTTTCCTGCGCTCATTCCCTTTTATGACGAAGGCATAGAAAGAAATTATGGCCCTCTTTTGAAAATATTTGAAAATTACGAGAAAGAAGACTATCAATTTATAAAGATACTTTGGGGTTTGTACAGATATGAAAGAAAGGGCCAAAGGGAAGTGCACGAATTAGCTTTTCTCTTAAGAACCGTTAAAGATGAAAATACTCAATATATTGAAATTTTCGAGGGCCTCTTAGGAGTTGGGAAAATAGACCATTTACCTGTTTTCAAGTTTCTGTTTATTAATTTTACTCCGAGGAATGAAAATTAAGGGATGGATTTAAAAATAGCCTTATATCCAGGCACCTTTGACCCTATTACCAATGGGCATATTGACCTCATTAAAAGGGCTTTAAAAATTTTCGATAAAATTATCGTAGCTATAGGTGAAAATCCAGCCAAAAAACCTCTTTTCACTTTAGAAGAAAGGGTCTTAATGATTAAGAAATCCCTTGAAGAATTAGAGTTGTTAGATAGAGTAGAGGTAGAGAGTTTTTCAGGACTTTTAGTTGATTTTGCTAAGCAAAAGGGGGCTTCTGTTATCATTAGGGGACTGAGAGCAGTTTCCGATTTTGAATATGAAATGCAATTAGCCCTTATGAATAGAAAATTGTCTAATTCTATGGATACCATTTTTCTTATGCCCAGCTTAAAATACATTTTTTTAAGTTCTTCTATCATAAAGGAAGCGGCAAAATTTGGTGGTAATGTAGAAGATTTAGTTCCAAAAATTGTTTTTCAAAAATTAAAGGAAAAATTTTCTAAA
>CALLJI010000218.1 GCA_938091475.1 uncultured Caldimicrobium sp.
ACCCCAGCCTTAATTGAATTTATAGACATTGCAGGGTTAGTTAAAGGAGCAAGTGAAGGGGCAGGGCTTGGAAATCAATTTCTTTCTCATATTCGCAATGTTTCTGCTATTGCCCATGTGCTAAGATGTTTTGAAGATGAAAATGTCGTACATATTGAGGGAAAGGTTAATCCTCTTCGTGATCTGGAAATTATTGAAATTGAGCTTATTTTAGCCGACCTCCAAAGTGTGGAGAGAAGAAGAGAAAAAATCCTTAAACAAGCTAAAACTAACCCAAAGGTAGGAAAAGAATTAGATATTTTAGATAAAACTAAGAAAATCTTAGAAGATTTGAAACCTTTAAGAAATTTTGTCTCCTCCTTTGAAGAGGAGGAGTGGAGATATTTAGAAAAAACCCTATTTTTATTAACTATAAAACCTGTAATGTTTATTGCCAATATAGGGGAAAGGGATCTCTTAAATTTAGAAGAAAATCCTCATTATTTAGCCCTAAGGAAAAAGGCCTTGGAAGAAAAAATTCCCCTTGTTCCACTTTGTGGGAAAATTGAAGCAGAGCTTGCAAGTCTCCCAGAGGAGGAAAGAAAAGAATTTCTCTCAGCCTTTAATCTAAAAGAACCCTCCCTATATCTAATGATAATGGAAGGTTTTAAACTTTTAAATCTGATGAATTTTTTTACAGCCGGACCTAAGGAAACCAGAGCTTGGACTATAAAGCGGGGAACAACAGCCAAGGAGGCTGCAGGAGAGATTCACTCAGATATTGAGAGGGGATTCATCTGTGCAGAAGTTATCTCCTATGAGGATTATCTTAAGGTTGAGAATCTACAAAAGGCTAAAGAGTCTGGTTTAGTAAGAATAGAAGGGAGAGATTATCAAGTAAGAGATGGCGACCTAATTTATTTTCGCTTTAATGTAACTTAATTTTAACTTTGATTATATAGAATTTATTTATTAACTCTTCGCTCTGCTTACATTTTTTATTTTGCTTTGTTACCTTTTTCTTTTTATCTGAAGAATTTTATAGTAGGGGCTCCTCTTGCTGTGCCCAAGAAATAAAAATGGTAGCCGCAGGCTTTAACCTGCGAAAAATACTTGTAGGGGCTCAGCATGCTGAGCCCAAAACGGTTTAAAGGTTTGAATTGGTAGGGGCACTTCAAGAATTGCCCAGAAATTCCAAAAACTGTAGGGGCAGCTCTTGTGGCTGCCCGAATTCGGGGCACGGCACCGCCGTGCCCCTACATATTTATGGGGGCGATTCTTGAATAACCCCTACTTTTAAAACTTTAGTGTAACTTAATTTTAACATTTATTTAAAAAGCATTTACTTGACTTTGACTATATCAATAATTATAATAAAGGTAAGATGTTAAGCCATATTTATGCTATCTTTACTCCCTATGAATGGCTTTTGACGAATAAAAAGGCAGGTTATGCCTTAGGGACTGCTTTTCTTGCAAATATTAGAAAGTATCACGGTTTGCTTATCGCTGGGAATGAGTCTGGTAAGAGAACCCATCTCTTAGCCTCTTTAGAAGAAAAAGTCCTTTTCCCTTCTGGTTTAAATTATTTTCTTGATACTAATTTTTATCCAGATGTGGTATATCCTGAGGGCTATAAACTCATTCATAATTTCTATTTTAAGCCCTACCCTCAGTTTCATTATTATTGCCCTAAAGTAAAAGAAGTTTTTCTCCATAAACATCTTCAAATGTCTGAAGATAAAAATGCCATACTTATTACATACAAAAATGTAAGTTCATATCCCTACAAACTCTTTATTCGACCTAAATTAACTTTTAGAGATCATCACGAGTTGAGTTATGCTTCAGCCTGGCTTGATTACACCTTAGAGGTTAATACCAAAGAGGCTTTTATAGAGAAAGAGGGGTTAGCCCTTTTTATGTACATAAATAATGGGGAGATTAAGAGGGAACCTCTTTTTTACTACCAAGTCTTTTATCCCTTAGAAGAATTAAGAGGATATGCAGCCAAAGAAGATCTTTTTTCTCCCCTTTTTCTTGAAGTAAAACTTAAGGCAGGAGATGTGCTATATCTTCTCTTCTCAGACCAATATATTCCAGATTTTGAAAGGGAACAAACTCTTATTGAGAGACGATATAAAAGGATTCCTCAGATCTACTTTGAGCGTAAAACCTTTGAAGAAAAAGATTTTCCTTTACTCTTAGAGTCTATGTTAAGAGATTTCATTATCAAGGGAAATATAGTTGCAGGATATCCCTGGTTTTTTTGCTGGGGCAGAGATACCTTCATAGGTCTTCCTTCCCTCTTCTATCTAAAAGAAGGGATGATGGTATGTGAAGAAATTTTTGAGACCTATTTGAAAAAGAGAGAGAGGAGCTTGATTCCCAATGTGATTGGACCTGGAGAGACAAATTACAACTCCTTAGATGGAACTCTTTGGTTTTTACTTAGAATCTTTGAATATCTGAAATTTTTTAAAAGAAAAATAAGTAAGGAAAAGAAAAAAAAGCTTCTTACAGCGGTAGAGGATTTTCTCTACACTTTATATTTTGAAACTGGTCTTCCCTTTTATTTAGATCTGGAAGATGGTTTTATAGAAATTCCAGAGAACACTAATAAAGCCCTTACCTGGATGGATGTGGTAATTAATGAGAAACCTCTTACACCTCGCTATGGAAAACCTATTGAAATAGCCTTCCTCTGGCATAACCTATTAAAATTTACCCAATTTTATTTTACTAAAAGTTTTCTTAAAAAATTCAAAATAGAAGAGACCTTGGCAAAACAGGAAGCTAATTTTTACAAATTCTTTGGGGAGGCTCTCATTGCTGATCGCCTTTTCAAAGGAGAGCCTGTTTGGGAAGTGAGACCCAATTTTGTGATAGCCTTAAGTTTACCCTATGTTCCAATTGCAGAAGAGAACCTACATAGAGCTATAAAAATTGTTAAGGAGGAACTTTTAACCCCTTATGGTTTAAGATCTCTCTCTCCGCGCCATCCAGAATTTAAGAGAAAATATTTTGGCAATCAGTACCAAAGAGATTTAGCCTATCATAATGGAAGTGTATGGGTGTGGCTCCTTTATCCTTACGGGCTTCTCTTAAAGAAGGTCTACCCTAAAGAAGAATATCTCAATGCTTTGAAAAAGCTTATTCATCCCTTTAAAGAGCTTATATTAAGTGGAAAAGTGGGGAGTTTGTCTGAACTATATGATGGGGAAAATCCCTATTATCCAAAAGGGTCTCCGGCTCAATTTTGGTCAGTAGCTGCAATTTATCTTTTGGAAAAGGAAAGGGAGTTATTGACAAGAGGGGGTGACTTATGAGAATCCTAATGCTAACTTGGGAATATCCTCCCTTTATTGTGGGTGGGCTTGGAATGGCTTGCTATGGTCTATTTAAAGCCTTAGCAGAATTAGGAATTAGCATAAAAATGATTTTACCTACCCAAGAAGAGATCTTTTATGAAATAGCTGCACCTCAAGAGGCAGATTTCCCAACTGCCAAAACCGAAGATGGTCTCAAATTGGATCCTGCCCCCTTGACCTTTTTACCCTTTATTTATGAAATTCCCAAAGAATCTGTTTATAGCTCTATCAAGGAGATTATTCCTTTGCTTCCTGTGGAAATTCCAAAAGATACAATGAGTACCTATGAAATCCCAGAGGAGGTAGCAGAGAGAATTAATTATCTTTTAGCTCAAGTGAATAATCTAATTGCCAAAGTAAGAATTTATACTCAAAATGTACTTAAAATCGCCCCTAAAATAACCTTTGATCTCATTCATGCTCATGACTGGTTAACCTATCCGGCAGGTTTCTTCTTGAGAAAGCTCCTTCGTAAGCCACTTATTGCTCACATCCATGCCACAGAATTTGATAGGGCTTTAGGGTTTGGCCATCCCATCATTCATGAAATTGAATATTTGGGACTAACCTATGCGGATAAAGTGATAGCAGTTTCTCATTATACAAAAGGTATTATAATGGAGCATTACTCTGTACCGGAAGAGAAGATTGAAGTAGTTCATAATGCCTTTACTGCTAAGAGAATGTATCCCGAGAAAAAGAAAAAATTTAAAGCCCCTGTGGTTTTATTTTTAGGAAGATTAACCCCTCAAAAGGGGCCAAGAATCTTTTTAGAAATTGCCAAAAGGGTCTTGGAGAGAAATCCTAAGGTGCGTTTTGTGATTGCCGGTGCAGGTGAGATGGAGAGAGAGCTAATG
>CALLJI010000219.1 GCA_938091475.1 uncultured Caldimicrobium sp.
CTGGTTGCATATTTCTTAATTGTGGTATAGTTAAAAAAAGCAGATAGGCAAGCTTTCTAAAAAGAGAAGTTTTAGGGGGTCTTAATTCTAAATGATGAAAGTTAAAGACTGGATGATCCAAGAGGTTATAACTATTAAACCTCATCAGAGTGTAGAAGAAGCTCTACAATTGATGAAGGTACATTCCATTAGGCATCTTCCGGTAGTAGAAGAGGGGAAATTGGTGGGATTGGTAACTGAGAGCAGCCTTCGCCCTTATCTAAGCACAGATAGACAAATTCTCCCTATCCGAGAAGTTATGATCATTAATCCTATTGTAGTTGATCCAGAAACCTCTATTGACGAAGCGGCAAGATTAATCTATAAATACAAAATAGGCGGTCTTCCGGTAGTAACTCAAGGTAAATTAGTAGGTATTATAACTGTCACTGATATCTTAGAGTCCTTCATTGAGCTTATGGGGATTCTTAAAGCCTCATCCAGAATTGATGTGATTCCAGCTGGGGACAAATTAGAGGAAATCATAGAGGAAATTAAAAGGCGGGGCGGAAAAATTATCTCTATTGGTATGGATGTTAGCTTGCAAGGTGAAAAGGTTTATTTCATTCGTTTAGAAAAAATGCCCCTTGAGGGCTTAGCCTCCTCTTTGGAAAATAAAGGGCATAAAGTAGTTGCCTTTATTGAATAAGCTCTTCCCTTGATTGAGGGAGCTTTATATAGCAAAAGTAAGTCCTTAAAGGTTCATAGAAGAAATAAGCTTGGAGGGAAGCTATGGCAGAAGAATTTAAAGTCAGAAGAACCCTTGAGGAGATTAATCGCAAGATTGAAAAAGGGGAAGTAGTAGTTCTAAGGGCAGATGAATTTTCTAAGTTAGTTAAGGAAGTAGGTCCTCTTCAAGCGGCAAAAGAGGTTGATGTAGTGACCACTGGGACCTTTTCTCCTATGTGTTCCTCCGGTGCCTTTATAAATTTTGGTCACACTGTTCCTACCATTAAGGCTCATAGAGTTTGGTTGAATGATGTACCTGCTTATGCTGGTCTTGCAGCTGTTGATATTTACATTGGGGCAACTGAAACAAAAGAGGATGATCCCCTAAATAAAGTTTTCCCAGGGCAATTTCTTTATGGGGGAGGGCATGTTATACATGATTTAGTGGCTGGAAAAAAGATTTTGTTGAGAGCCACTGCCTATGGCACGCACTGTTATCCACGCAAATCCTTAGAGATGGAAATTACTATACACGATTTAGTTAATGCTGTGCTATGTAATCCCCGCAATGCATATCAAAATTATAATGTAGCCATTAATTTAGGGGACAAAATTCTTTATACCTATATGGGTATTTTGAAACCCAATTTAGGTAATGCAAATTATGCTACCGCTGGAGCACTTTCTCCTCTCCTCAAAGATCCCTATCTTAAAACTGTAGGGATAGGGACGCGAATATTTTTAGGAGGTGCCAAGGGTTATGTGGTTTGGGCAGGCACCCAGCATAAAACAGAGGTAAAGCGCACTCCCAAGGGAGTTCCTATTCAACCTGCAGCTACCCTTATGGTGTTAGGAAATCTTAAGGAAATGAAACCAGAATGGCTTATTGGCACAAGCCACTTGGGCTACGGCTGTTCCTTAGCTGTAGGACTTGGTATACCTATTCCTATTCTTAATGAACAGGTAGCAGAATGGGCAGGTCTCTCTGATGAAGACCTTTTTGCCCAAGTGGTAGACTATTCTCACGATTACCCCAATGGCATTAAGAGGAATTATGGAATTGTAAGTTATGCTGAATTAAAGAGTGGAAAGGTTTCCCTTCTTGGACGAGAAGTCCCCACTGTACCAATTACAAGTATGGTAAAATCTATGGAGGTAGCAGAAATATTGAAAAATTGGATTAAAGGGGGTGAAATGTTATTAACAGAACCTGTTAGTGCTCTACCGGGTGCTCAATTGTTCCCTATGCGATAGAAATAAATAAAAATAGGGGCAGGCTTGCCCCTATACAAAATAGATCCTTTTCTACAGAACTATATCTTCTGATTGGTTTAAAATACGCACAAGCTTGATTTTAAAATAAAGGTCTTCTCCAGCCAAGGGTGGATTCAAATCAAGTACAATATCATCTTCAGTGACTTCAACAATCAAAGCAGGAAAAGTCATTTCTCCTTGGGGAGTATTTACAATCAGATTCAACATAAGTCCTGGAGCAGGCTCCACATCAAGCTCTAAACCCTCTTTAGGAAGGGTTCTAACAAGATTTGGATCCCTCTCTCCAAAAGCCTTTTCCTTGGGAATGACAACTTCTTTCTCTTCTCCTTCCGTCATACCTAAAATTGCCTCTGAAAGACCTGGGATAATCTCTGGAGATCCTACCTCAAAAACAAAGGGATCTCCCTGATAGGTATCCTCAAAAACTTCTCCTGAAGATAATTTACCAACACAATGAATGCTAACCACATCACCTACTTGTACTTTACGCATACCTAAACTCCTTGTAATTTATTTGATAGAAGCTGAGAACTTAGAGAATAGGACTCTAAGGACCCTAACCTCTACCAATTTTAGAAAATAACATTTATTTTTAAAAAAACAAGTTTTAAAAGTTAATTATTCTTTTGAAAGATCACATTGTAGGGGCACGGCAAGCCATGCCCGAAGGTTTTTAAAACCATAATTGGGCAGCCGCAAGGGCTGCCCCTACAATTTTTAATTTCTGGGCAATTCTTGAATTGCCTCTACGATTTAAACATTTAAACCCTTTGGGCTCAGCATGCTGAGCCCCTACAAGTTTTATTTCTGGGCAAAGCATGATTTGCCCCTACAAAACTCACTCGCAGGCTAAAGCCTGCGACTACCATTCTTTTCTCCTTGGGCACAGCATGCTGTGCCCCTACCAATTTTTAAATCCTTTGGGCAAATCGTGATTTGCCCCTACGAATTTTTCTATTTTTGGGCACAGCAAGAGGAGCCCCTACAATTCAATTTCTCTATTGGGGCAATTTTCAGATTTATTACTAATTGAAACTCACTCATAGACCCTTGGCAAGAGAGAGAATTGGTGTAAAGTATTGAAAAAATCTCTCCTTAAATATCTCAAAAGATAGTAAAGGGAGGTGGAAGCTTGACCAAAGTTCCTTTTACCCCAGAGGGTTATGAAAGGCTAAAAA
>CALLJI010000220.1 GCA_938091475.1 uncultured Caldimicrobium sp.
CACAGCTTTAACTAAGCCCCTTTGCATTAAAAAACCAGCAGAATTATCTGTTATAATTTTATAAGGAATTTTTAATTTAGACAACTCCCAAGCGGTGAGTCGAGCTCCCTGAAGAAAGGGTCGGGTTTCATCCACTAAGACAAAGATTTTTTTGCTCAATTCATAAGCTTTTCTGATCACACCCAAGGCAGTGCCATAACCACCTGTAGCTAAGGCACCTGTATTACAGTGAGTTAGAATGCCTCCTTCAGGTAAAAGACCTGCTCCAAGCTCTCCCATTCTAAGATTAGCTTCTAGATCTTCTTCCCAAATGGTGAGGGCCTCCTTTTTAAAAAGCTCAAGGAGCTGTTCCCAAGCCTCCCTGGAAAGAAATTCAGTATTAGCTAAAAAGGCTTCTCCTACCCTTTGCATTCTCTCTAAGGCCCAGCTTAAGTTTACAGCTGTTGGCCTTGCGGTAGTAAGCCTATAGGTTATTTTTTTTATATAAGTTATCACCTTTTTAGTTGGAAGGGGAAATTTTATCTTCTTTTCTAAAGCTTTCATTCCAATATAGAAACCAATTGCTCCTACAATACCAATAGCTGGAGCTCCTCTAATTAGCATCTTCTGAATAGATAGTCTTACCCTCTCTAAAGTGTCTGCTTTAAAATAGACTTCTTTATGGGGAAGGTTTCTTTGATCCAAAAGATAGAGGGAAGTATTTGTCCAATAAAAGGCCTTTATAACATCTGTTTTCTTGGGCTCAAGGGGGATTTCCCTTTTCAATTAAGACTCCAAAAGTTCCATAAAGATTTTATTCACTACTTTGGGATTGGCCTTGCCTTGGGTTTTCTTCATTACCTGCCCTACAAAGAAACCAATGAGCCCTTTTTTACCGGCTTTATATTTCTCTACCTCAGCTGGATTTTCAAGGAGAATACTTTCACAGAGGGCTCTTAGCTCATCTTCTGAGCTTTCTTGGATAAGATTTCTCTCTTCTACAATTTTTTTTGGTGAAATCCCCTTTTCGTAAACCTCAGGGAAAACCTGCTGTTTAGCAAGAGTTATAGAGATAAGATCTTTTTCCACTAACTCTAAAAGCTCTGCTAAAAACCTTGGTTTAAATTTAGTTTCCGTAATATCTAAACGGTCTCTATTTAGATATCTGAGGACTTCTGTAAGCATAAAATTAGCCACCGCCTTTGGATTAGGATATATTTTTACTACTTCTTCAAAAAAATCAGCCAGCGTTTTTTCTTCTGTTAGGATTTCTGCTTCATAAGAGGAGAGCTCATATTCCCTTTCAAAGCGAGCTTTCTTGGCTAAAGGAAGCTCAGGGATTTCGCTCTTTAGTCTCTCAAGCAATCCTTCCTCTACCTGGATTTCAATGAGATCAGGATCTGGGAAATAACAATAGTCATGAGCTTCTTCTTTACCTCTCATAGGATAGGTCTTTTGTGTGGCATCATCGTATAGTCTTGTTTCTTGAACTATCTCTTTTCCTTCAAGTAACAAACCAATTTGCCTTTTTATCTCATAAGCCAGTGCTCTTTCTACATGTTTAAAGGAATTCATATTCTTTAATTCAACTTTGGTTCCGAAACTTTGGCTACCCTTTGGTCTTACAGATATATTGGCATCACATCTCAGACTTCCCTCTTCCATATTGCCATCACAAATTCCTAAATACCTAACAATGTTCCTTAAGGCTTTCAGATAAGCTACAGCTTCCTCTGGAGACCGAATTTCAGGCTTACTAACAATTTCTAAAAGCGGAACCCCAGTTCTATTAAAATCTACATAGGAATAGGGCTGTTTTTCATCGTGGACAAGTTTACCCGCATCTTCTTCTAAGTGAATTCTCGTTAACCCTATAGTTTTTCTTTGTCCATTTAATTCAATCTCAACTGCTCCCCCTTCAGCTAAGGGCAATTCATATTGCGAAATTTGATAATTTTTAGGAAGATCTGGATAGAAGTAATGTTTTCTTGCCATAAGAGAATGTCTATTGACTTCGCAGCCTAAAGCAAGCGCCAATTTGAGGGCAAACTCAATAGCCCTTTGATTAATAACAGGTAAAACCCCAGGTTGACCAGTACAAATAGGGCAAACCTGTGAGTTTGGCTCAGCCCCGAATTTGGTTGAACAGGTACAAAAGAGCTTACTTTCAGTCCTAAGCTGAGCATGCACTTCAAGACCAATGACCGCTTCAAACTCCATTCTTAACTCCCTTTTATGAAAGAGACATTGAATTCAAATTTTAATCTACTTTAAAACTATGTCAATCTTTTTACAAAGGGTTTAAATATGTAGTGGCACGACATGTCGTTCCCAAGGGGTTTAATGGTAGGGACAATTCACGAATTGCCCCAAAATTTGTAGGGGCAGGACTTGCCCCTGCCCAGAGGTTTCAATGGTAGGGGCGGTTCACGAACCGCCCTCAAATTTGTAGGGGCACGGCACGCCGTGCCCAAAAGGGTTTTACCCGTAGGGGCGATTTATGAATCGCCCAGTATTTGTAGGGGCAGGGCTTGCCCCTGCCCAAAGGGTTTAAAAAATTTGTAGGGGCACGGCACTGCCGTGCCCAAAGGGTTTCATGTCGTATGGGCTCCTCATCGCTGTGCCAAAGGGATTTAATCGCAAGGACGAGTTTCGAGTGAGGTATAAATAGTGAAGAGAGCAAGGAAAAATCTTTAAGGGTTGTCTTAATTAAGGATATGTTAAAATATAACAAGCTATGTTTAGAAGATTTTTTTTGATAATACTTTTATTAATCCTTATAAGCTTCCTTTTCTGGAAGAGCGAGTTTCTCCAGGGCATCTTAGGATTCTTTTTAAAGCCCCTTTGGAAAGTGGAGTCTCGTCTGGGAGAGGAAGTGAAAAATTTTTTTAAAGGTTATTTTTTCTTAGTAGGACTAAAAGAAGAGAATATAAAGCTTCGAGAGAGATTACTTCAATTAGAGCAAGAATTAGCGTATTACAAAGAGAGGGAAGCCCTTTATCATCATTTAGAAAGTTTATATAAATTAACTCCTAAGGAAAGTGCCCCTCAGGTTGTGGCAAAAATTATTTACAAAGGGATTGACCCCTATGGGGAGATAATGGTGATTGATAAGGGAAGTAAAGAGGGATTAATGAGTGCAATGCCGGTTTTAGCTTTAGTAGGGGACAAAGGAGTAGGATTAGTTGGTCAAGTTATAGAGGTTCACAGAAATTGGAGTAAAGTATTACTTCTTACTGACCCTTCCTTTGCAGTAGATGTTAAGGTGCTCTCTCGAGAGGAAAGAGGAATCCTTAAAGGAAAGGCGGAAAGCACCTGTGTTTTAGAATTTTTGCCTCTTTATTCTCAAGCCCAACCTGGAGATTTTCTAATTACCTCTGGGCAAGATTTACTCTTTCCCAAGGGCATCATTGTAGGAACTATATTATCTATAACTAAGGACCCTCAAGGCCTCTTTAAGCGAGCAGAAGTTAAACCTTGGATTGATTTGTATAACTTAAGTTATGTAGTGATTTTGCTTAAAATCCCAGAGGTAACCCTTTAGTTTATGCACCTTCCTCTCTTTTTCTGGAGAGTTTTACCACTTATTATAGTAGTGGCCTTTTTTAAAGGCCTTCTAAATAGCATCTGGGGTCAAAAATTTATCGATCTCTATACTTCTTTAGCCTTAGCTTTAGTGGTATTACTAAAACCTACCTTTTTAACTTACTTGGCTTTAATCATACTTGGATTTTTGAGAGGCTTTGAGGGAAGCTATCCCTTTTTTCTCTTTTCTCTTTATTATCTTCTACTCCTAGTGATTTATCATTCTTATTTCAAGCCTTATTTTAAAGAGGAAAAGTTGCTTACTCTGGTTGTGTTTTGGGGTTTTGCTATTATCTTTCTGATTTTAGGTGAAGTTTTCTATTTTTTAAATCGAGCAGTTCTCTATAATTTTACCTATCCCTTTTGGATAGGTCTTGTGCTTAAGAGCATATTGTATGGACTTTTAATTTTAGTTTTAAGTTTATTTTTTTACAGGGTTTTGAGAGGAATAAGGAGTGTTTAAACCAAAGTGGCCTTGGGGATTTGATTTTTCAGGTTTAAAGGAAAAATGGGTAGAGAGAGAGAATCTTTTTCAAGTCTGGGAGAATAGACTTTTCTGGGCAAAGATAATTCTATTAATAGTCTTAATAATTTTATGGTTAAGGATTTTCTATTTGCAAGTAATAAAACATCCCTATTATTTCAAAAAGGCTAAAGAGCGCTCTATTGCCAGCTATGTGATTAAGGCACCCAGGGGTGAAATTGTCACTGCTGATGGGGTAGTTGTAGCTACTAATAGAAGTATCTTTCAACTCTATATTGACTTAGAGAATGTGGAAAATGAGGAGGAACTTTTAAGAAAGATTGCTCTACTCTTGAAGGAGGATTTTGGTTTAATTAAGGAGAGATATTATTTAGCTAAGAAAAAGGCTTTAGGAAGAATTCTTTTAAAGAGAAATTTGGCTTGGGATGAAGTTGCTCGGCTTTTAGTGAGACAATATTACTTACCAGGAGTAGTGGTAGAAGTAGAAGCAGAGAGATATTATCCCTTTGGTGAGGTCTATTTTCATGTTTTAGGTTATGTCGCGCACATAGATAGGAACGAGTATGAAAAACTAAGAGAAAAGGGCTATTCTCCAGAGGATTTTGTGGGAAAAAAAGGATTAGAAAGACAATATGAAGAGTATTTGAAGGGGATAAATGGAAGGATCGAAATTGAAAGGGATGCTAAAGGAAGGTTAGGTAAAGTTGTAAACAAAGTAGAACCAAGGGCTGGAGCTGATTTAATTGTTACTCTAAAACATGATTTACAAATGGGTGCTTATGAGTTACTAAAAGATAAAAGGGGAGCTATCGTGGGACTATCGCCCCAAGATGGAAGGATCTTGGCAATGGTTAGTGTACCCTCTATAGATCCTAATAAATTCATCATTGGTTTTGATGAGGGTGAATGGGAGAAAATAAGCAGAGATCCTAAAAAACCTTTTTTAAATAGAGCTCTACAGGCTTATCCTCCTGGGTCTACATTTAAATTAATTACAGCCTTGGCTGGTTTAAAGAGTGGTATTATTAAGGGACTAAACTGGAGTGCCTTTTGTCCAGGATATTTCCCCTATGGAAATCACCTTTTTAGATGCTGGGAGAAAAGGGGACATGGATCCGTGAATTTGATTAGGGCTATTGCTATATCCTGTGATGTTTATTTTTATACGGTAGGTTCAAAACTAGAAATAGATTATTTAGCGCAGGTTGCCCGTGAGTTTGGCTTAGGCAAAACCTCAGGTTTAGGTTTTACAGATGAAAGCCCAGGATTAGTCTCTGACAGGGAGTGGAAGAGGAAACGATTTAATAGCCCTTGGCAGCAAGGAGAAACAGTAGTTTTGTCCATTGGTCAAGGGTACATTTTGACTACACCTTTACAAATGGCAAGAGCCTTTATGGTTTTTGCCAATGGAGGTAATCTCTGGAAACCCTTCTTAGTCTCAGAAATTAAAAAAAATGATAAGCTTTTATTTAAAGCAGAGCCTCATTTGGAAAGAAGAGTAGAAATACCTCCTAGCTATTTGGAATGGTTAAGGGAAGGTCTACGAGAGGTGGTAGAGAGTGGAACAGGGAGGGCTGCCAAGGTATCAGGACTTAATGTCTGGGGAAAAACGGGTACTGCACAAGTAGTTGCCCTAAGCAAGAAGGTAAAAGCCCTGGAACACCATGCTTGGTTTGTTAGTTATGCGGGTAAGGATTTCCCTGAAGTGGTTTCAAGTGTTTTTGTAGAACATGGTGGTGGGGGAGGAGCAGTGGCAGCGCCCCTGGCAGGTGAATTCTATAGGATATTTTATAAACTTCCTCTCCAGCTCTATATAACCCCTCCTCCAGACATTGAAGAAGGCCTCCCTGCAGTAAGAACTGAACTTGAAGGAACCACTGGAAATGTTACTACACCTTAAAACCTTTTCTAAAGAGAATCTTCTTGCCTTTTTTTCTTTGCTTGGGCTAATTTTTATCAATATAATCAATCAATTAGGTATGGGAGAAACTGGGTCCTATTTTTGGAAAAATTTGCTTTGGCACGTGATTGGTATAATCATTTTTCTCTTTTTCTTGCTTAAATTTGATTATAGAAGGGTTTCCATAGAACTTATGTGGATAATTTATCTCCTATTACTCATATTATTATTGATTTTAGCGGTCTTTAAAAAAAGGTGGTTAGTAATTGGTCCTATTAGTTTTCAACCCTCTGAATTCTTAAAGCTTGTGCTTTTGTATTTGATTAGCTTATATGCTTCTAAAAAACAAGAAATCTCCTTAGAGACAAGGGAGGTGTTCCTATTACTTTTTGTGATTATTTTACCTCTTTCATTCATCTTTCCAGTTGATTTGGATTATGCAGGTATAATATTTTTAATTTTCTTTACCTTTCTTTTATTTTTAGGGATACCTAAAAGACTTCTCTTGATATTTACTATACTCTCTCTGAGCATGATGATAATTTTTGTACCGCTTCTATGGCAAAAATTAAAACCACATCAAAAGGGCAGGATTTATGGTTATTTAGACCCTGAAAAATACGCTAAGACCTGGGGTTATCAAATCAATCAGTCCCTCATAGCCATAGGGTCTGGTGGAATTTTAGGGCAGGGTTTGAAAAGTGGATGGTCTACGAGACTAAATTATTTGCCTGCCAAGAACACAGATTTGGCCTTTGCAGTTTGGGCAGAAGCCTTTGGGTTACTTGGCTCTACCTTGTTCTTTCTCCTCTATGGGTATCTCCTGTATTGGGGACTGCTTGTTTCTAAAAAGGCTAAGGATCTTTTGGGAAAATATCTAAGCTTTGGAATTGTCTTACTTCTGTTAGGTCAACTCTTTTTTAATCTTGGAGGTGCTACTGGCCTTTTGCCTATGACCAGTATTCCCCAACCCTTTCTTAGTTATGGAGGATCTATAACCATTTTTACCTATTTCATTCTTTCTATTTTATTTAATATTGCTTTTAAAAAAGATTTTTTTAAATAGCTTTAATTTTTATAGACACCAAAAGCTTGACTTTTGAGAAAAATTTAATATTGTCAATTGTTTAAGACTGATGTATGAATAAAAATTCTCTCTTAGGGGTTTTGAGATGTTAAAGTTTGATATCACCTTGATAGTGCAAATCATAGAAGCTTTGGTTTTGGCCTTTATTTTAAATTTTATTTTGATTAAGCCTATAATGTCATTTCTGGAAGAGAGAAGGAGGCAATTTAAGGGTATAGAGGAAGAAGTGGAAAGCCTTTTAGGACAAGCAGAAGAGGGATTGAAGAATTATCAAGAGGCTTTGAACGAAGCAAGAAGGGAAGGTATGCAAAAGAGAGAAGCTTTAAAAGAGGAAGCAAGGAGAATAGAAAAGGAAGAGTTGGCTAAGGTTTTAAGAGAGGTAGAGGCTCAGAAAAGGGAATGGGAAAACGCCTTTAAGAGAGAGTTTGAAAGATTAAGAGAAGAATTAATGGCTCAAAAAGAAGTTTTTGCTCAATTAATTTCTGAAAAGCTCCTTGGGAGGAAGGTATGAAATTT
>CALLJI010000221.1 GCA_938091475.1 uncultured Caldimicrobium sp.
TAAAAAACTTAAAAAATTTCTTTTAGAAAAGAAAGTTCCCTCCTATTTAAGAGACCATCTCTTAGTTATTGAAAAGGATACCATAATTATTGGTGTTTGGAATGTTTATACCCATCCGGATTATTTCGTTCAAAGAGATACCGGATGGGTCTGGCAATTTAAACTTTTAAAATAACGATTGATTTTGAAAAATCTTGTAATAAATTTTATTTAAAAGACTTTTAATAAAATGATAAATTTTAGAAGCCACTTTACTTAATGGAGGATAAATGAAGACCTTTTTCAAAGGCATTCTTATTTGGGTTACCTTAGGAATCCTAATTTTATTAATTTATAATTTTTTGTTTTTAGATAATTTTAGCCTTTATGGCACTCTTACCCTTACTTATACTGATTTTATAGAGAAATTAGAAAGGGGAGAAGTTAAGGAAATAACTATTGACGGAAAAAAAGTTATAGGAAAATTAATTAACGGTAAGGACTTTACCACCTTTATCCTTCCAGAGGATAGAGAACTTTACTCACTTTTTAAAAGACAAGGCATAAAAGTTAGTGTAAAACCAGAGAATCAAAACCACTGGATCACTACCTTTTTAATTTCGTGGTTACCCTTTATTGTGCTTAT
Organism: uncultured Caldimicrobium sp.; assembly: GCA_938091475.1. GTDB lineage: Bacteria > Desulfobacterota > Thermodesulfobacteria > Thermodesulfobacteriales > Thermodesulfobacteriaceae > Caldimicrobium. The sequence goes on from CALLJI010000221.1 coordinate 626, forward strand.
TTTTCTATGGGTTTTATTTATTCGTCAAATGCAACCAGGCAATAAACCCTTTTCCTTTGCCAGATCAAGAGCAAAATTAATCAAAGAAGGAGAAAGCAAGGTCACCTTTAAAGATGTAGCAGGTGTAGAGGAAGCCAAGGAAGAGCTACAAGAAGTCGTTGAATTTCTAAAAAATCCTCAAAGATTTACCAAGTTAGGAGCACGGATTCCTAAGGGGGTCCTCCTTATTGGTCCACCTGGAACAGGAAAAACCCTTTTAGCTAAAGCCATAGCAGGAGAAGCAGGTGTGCCCTTTTTTAGTATAAGCGGATCTGACTTTGTGGAAATGTTTGTGGGAGTTGGAGCTGCAAGAGTAAGAGATCTTTTTCAGCAAGCTAAATCTCATGCTCCTTGTATAATCTTTATTGACGAAATTGATGCAGTAGGAAGAATGAGAGGAGCTGGTCTGGGAGGTGGGCACGATGAGAGAGAGCAAACTCTTAATCAGCTTCTTGTAGAAATGGATGGATTTGATACTGGAGAGGGAATAGTGATTATTGCTGCAACTAACCGACCTGACATCTTAGATCCAGCCTTACTTAGACCTGGTAGATTTGATAGACAGGTAATTGTTCCGCCTCCAGATGTGCATGGAAGAGAAGCCATTCTTAGTTTATATGCAAAGAAAATTAAACTTTCTCCTACTGTGGATTTAAAAGCTATTGCCAAAAGCACTCCTGGATTTACAGGGGCTAATCTGGAAAATCTTATGAATGAAGCAGCTCTTATCGCAGCTAAAAAAGGCAAAGAATTTGTAGAAATGGAAGATTTGGAAGAAGCTAAAGATAAAATTCTTATGGGTAAAGAAAGAAAGGGAATGGCCCTAAATGAGGAGGAGAAAAGAATTATTGCCTACCACGAGGCAGGCCATGCTTTAGTGGCTTATTATCTACCAGACCCAGACCCTGTGCATAAAATTAGTATCATTCCAAGGGGCCAAGCCTTAGGGGTCACTCAACAACTTCCCTTAGATGATAGACATATTTACACAGAGGACTATTTGCTTAAAAAAATTACGGTACTCCTGGGTGGGAGAGTGAGTGAAGAAATTGTTTTTCAAAAGTTAACTACAGGAGCCAGAGATGATTTAAAACGGGCCACAACTCTTGCTAAAAAAATGATCTGTGAGTTTGGAATGAGCAAATATCTCGGCCCCCTTACCTATGGAAGATCAGAAGAGCCTATCTTCCTTGGTAAAGAGATGTTTCAAATTAAGGACTTTTCCGAAGAAACAGCTAAGGTGATTGATTTAGAAGCAAAGGAAATTATTCACAAATGCTATGAAGAGGCAAAAAAAATAATTACAAAGTACATAGAAAAACTTCATTTAGTAGCCCAAACCCTTTTAGAAGAAGAAACTATTGATAGCGAAAAATTTAAACTCCTTCTCCAAGAAAATTAAACCATAATTTAGGTTTATATTTATCTCTATGCCTACACCCATAAAAATTAGAGGCTATCTTTTTGATTGGAAAGAGACTCCATATTTTATGGGGATTATAAATGTAACCCCAGATTCCTTTTCAGATGGAGGAGAAGCCTTTGGTATAGAGCAAGCGGTAAAAAAAGCCTCTTCCCTAATTGAAGCAGGGGCTCACATCTTAGACATTGGAGGAGAATCTACACGCCCCTTTTCTGATCCCGTCCCTTTAGAAGAAGAAATAAAACGAGTTATCCCTGTTATAAAAGCTATCAGGGAGAGCTTTCCAGAGATAATCATTTCAGTGGATACTTATAAATCCAAGGTAGCAGAACTTGCTTTAGATGCAGGGGCGGATATTATAAATGATATCTCCGGTGGTCAATTTGATCCCACCATAATGGAAATTGCAAGGGATTTTCATTGTCCCTATGTGCTTATGCATATTAAAGGGACTCCTAAAAATATGCAAATAAACCCCTCCTATGAAGATGTGATTAAAGAAATTAAAGATTATTTCAATGAGAGGATTGAGGTTGCCTTAAAAAAAGGGATCTCAGAGGATAAAATCATTCTTGATCCAGGACTTGGATTTGGAAAAAATTTTCAGCATAACTTAGAAATTTTAAAGAATCTTGAAGTCTTTCACGAGTTTAATCATCCCATACTGCTTGGTCCTTCCCGTAAAAGTTTTATTGGAGAAATTCTTAGAAAACCTCCCTTAGAGAGAGACGCAGGGACAGCTGGCCTCTCCATCTATGCTTATCTGAAGGGTGTACATATTTTGAGAGTACATAATGTTTCTATAGTGAAAGATGCTTTAAAAATTTTTAAATACCTTTGGCAGGATGTAAATAATTGAAATCAGCTCTTTCCTTTTTAGCAGAGTTTTATAAATCCTTTAAACTTACAGATCTTATTGATATCCTTGTAGTAGGTTTTATTTTTTATAGAATTTTACTACTAATTCAAGGGACAAGAGCTATACAGATGGCTGCTGGGCTTCTCTTTTTAGTCTTTATCTATTTCTTTTCTGAAATCTTTCAACTTTTAACCTTAAATTGGCTCTTACATACCTTTCTCTCTTCTATTTTGCTCCTCGTCATTATCCTCTTTCAGGATGATATAAGACGAGCTTTAGCTCAAATTGGCACAGTTCCCTTTACTAAACTTCAAGCTCAATATTCTTTTGGTTTAGAGGAGGTGGTAAAGGCTGTCTCTCTTATGGCTGAGAAGCGCATTGGAGCATTAATTGTCTTTGAGAGAGAGATAAGTCTTAAGGATTATTTAGAGGGTGCCTCAATTTTACAAGCTAATATTTCTGAAGAGCTATTACTCAGTATTTTCAATCCCAAATCACCTCTTCATGATGGAGCTGTAGTGATAAGTGCTGGCCAAATTTTAGCCGCCGGTGTAATCTTACCCTTATCCACAAATCCCGATATAGCCAAGGATTTGGGAACAAGACATAGAGCTGCCTTGGGAATTACAGAAATAACAGATGCCGTAGCGGTGGTTGTTTCTGAGGAAAGAGGTCAAATCTCTCTTGCAGTAGGAGGTAGAATTACCAGAGAGATCACAGCTCCTACTCTCAGAAAAATGCTTTCCCAACTCTTGGGTTTTGAGACAAAATCACCTTGGTGGAAA
>CALLJI010000222.1 GCA_938091475.1 uncultured Caldimicrobium sp.
GGAAGCACGGATTATCTTACAGTTAAAGCTTTAAGAGTGCTAACCTCTGTTGAGGCAATAGTTGGTTATAAGACTTATCTTAAACATATTTTTAAGTTTCTTTCTGGCAAAGAAGTATATTCCTTTTCAATGACTGAGGAAATAGAGAGAGTGAAAAAGGCGGTGCAATTAGCTATGGAAGGGAAGGACACTGCGCTTATTAGTGGAGGAGATCCAGGTATTTATGGAATGTCTGGATTACTTTTGGAATATTTAGTTAAACATGGGCTTTCCCTTGAGGTAGAGATTGTGCCTGGGCTTTCTGCTTTAAATTTAGGAAATGCCCTATTAGGTGCTCCCTTAGCCAATGATTTTGCCGTAATTAGCCTCTCCGATAGGCTTACTCCCTGGGAGACCATTGAGAAAAGACTTACCCTTTTAGCTCAAACAGATTTACCCATCGTAATTTACAATCCCCGAAGTAAAGGCAGAAAAGGGCAATTTTCTAAGGCTATGTATATTTTGAAAAAATTTAGGGACCCAAAAACCTATGTGGGCATAATTAACTCCGCTTCAAGAGAGGAAGAAGAAGTAATTATCTGCACTTTGGGGGAGTTCCCTGAGGATAAAGTAGGTATGAATAGCCTAATTATTATAGGCTCAGAGGCTATTAAAAAGCTTGGTCAATATTTAATCGCAGAAAGGGGCTATGAGAGAAAATATCAGGAGAAATTACAAAATAGCCCTTTTAATTAGTGACTCCCACCTTTGGGGACTTTGGCTATATAAAGCTTTAAAAAAACAGAATTTTTCTTTTGATCCTCTTCTATCTAAAGAAATTAACGAAAATTTTTTCGAAAATTATCAAGCCCTTTTTGTACCAGGGGGTTGGTCTAAGAATAAACTTGACTCCTTGAAACCAGAACAGCAGGCGATGATTAGAGACTTTGTTCAATCCGGCGGATTTTATTTGGGTATTTGTGGAGGGGCAAGTTTAGCTGGAGAGGAGGGATTAAAATTAGTAAAGATAGTAAGAAAAAAAGAGAGAGTACCAAGTTATAGTGGTCCCTGTTTAATAAAAACTCAGGCTTCCCAACTTTTCCATGGCATCAAAACCCCTCTTTTTTATCTTTGGTTTCCTCCTGAGTTAGAGACAAAGGATGACCAGCTTAAAGTCTTAGCTTTTTTCTCAGAAGCCACCTCTAATGCTTATACCTCTGATCTATGCCTTGCAGATCACCTCTCTCAGCTTTCCCATTATGAAAAACTTTATGGAATTCCCCTGAGTCCAGAAAGAATGATAGGTAAACCCCTTTTATTTGAGGGAGAGGTAGGAGAAGGTAAAGTCTTACTCTCCCTAATTCATTTTGATACCCCTAATTGTAAAAACAGTGAAATTTTCTGGAAAAACTTAGCTAAGTATTATTCTTTACCCTTAAAGGAGAATCCTTCCACCAAGATTAAAACCAAAAAAATTACTCTTTCTCCTCTTCAAAGAGAGCTTATTGGTCTCTTTAATAACTTTTACAGGGAAAGTGAGAGTCTCATCAATTTTGCCTTTAGAAACTTTCTTTTTCATTATAGATATCCCTTTTTTTATCAGTGGAAAAGGGGAATAAGAGGGCTTGAGCTTTTGAATATTTTTTTTATGTTAAAGGAAATTCTTAAAAATTTTAGGCAAAATGGTTTTTCTCAGCCTACTTTAGAAAAAATAGCCTCTTTTTCTCAGCAATTAACTCAGGCTTTTCCTTTAATCTTTAAGGGTTTAAAAGGGGACCTTGTGAGTTTTCTCTATAATGAGAAGCATTTAGAGGAAAAGGAGATAGCTTTAATTTTTGGAAAAAACAAAAAGAGCTATGGAGGACTCTATAGAGAAGTAATTAATCTCTTAGAGGAAACTTTAGTTTATCTTTGGCGAGACAATTAGATAAGAAATTATGCTTACATTAGTTCTGGGTGGTGCAAAAAGTGGAAAAACCAAATGGGCTCTTAGGTATGCTGAAAGTTTTTCTCAATTTCCTCACTATATTTACTTAGCTACAGCTCTTCCCACAGATGAAGAAATGAAGGCAAAAATTAAAAAACATCAAGAAGAGCGCTCAGCAAAATGGAGTACCCTTGAAGAACCCTTGGAAATTTCCTCCAAAATCTACTCTCTAAAAGATAAACCCTCCCTTATCCTCGTTGATTGCCTCACCTTATGGATTTCAAATCTTTTACATTATAACAAGAACTTAGAGGAATATTTAAATAATTTTATTGAAGTTTTAAAAATAATTCGTTCAAATAAAGATGTTTTATTAATTTTAATTTCAAATGAAGTAGGATTAGGTCTTGTGCCAGAAAATAGATTAGGTAGATTGTTTAGAGAACTTTCAGGAGAGCTTAATCAAAGGATCGCAAACATATCAGATGAAGTATATTTCATTGTAGCAGGACTACCTATTGTGTTAAAGGGTAAAGGGAATGTTCCAAAAATCGGAACATTTTAAAAATACTGAGAATATTTCAAAAAGTGATTTTAAAAAAACTTCTGGCAGGGGCAAGCCAGACCCCTACGATTAAACCTTTTGGGCACGGCGATGCCGTGCCCCTATGAAAAGAACTCTTGGGCACGACATGTCGTGCCCCTACAAATTTAAAAATATTTGGGATTATACAAAAACTGTAGACTGTAGGGGCACAGCATGCTGTGCCCTAAAAATTAAAAAAGTATAGAGAGAATTCAAGAATTGCCCCGATTTGCAGGGGCAAATCACGATTAGCCCAAAGGATTTAAAAATTCGTAGGGGCTCAGCACGCTGAGCCCAAGAATTTAAAAAATGGTAGGGGCAACCCTTGCGGTTGCCCAAATTCGATTTTAAACCCTATTGGGCACGGCAGTGCCGTGCCCCTACAAATTAACTCTTTCGGGCGATTCGTGAATCGCCCCTACCAATTTTATCCTTATAGACATCACAAAGCGGAGCCCCTACACTTTTTGGAACATCCTTAAAAATACCTGACAGAAAGGAAATTTGTGTTTATAATTAATATCAAGCCTTAAGAGTTGGCCAGAGAGGATATCCAAGCCTCTGATTGGAACAAGCTTTGGTATCCGCAAATCTCTGGTGGTTTCTTAAGGTAGCGTTGCTGACGACTCGCTCGCCTGAGAGGGTGTTAAAATCCCTCTCTGTCCCAAGGGAGAAACTCTTTTGGGACACATAGGGAGAACCCGAAAGGGCGCAAGTTCCTGTTGCAGGGGACAGGGACGTAGCCTATGGCATATCTGTAGGCTTTTATTTTTTGAACACCCTGAAGGGTAAAGGGTAAACTTTGGAATTAATTAAGGCTATCTTTCTGGAAAGAATTAATCGGTTCGTTATTAGAGCACAATTAGGGAATCAAGAGGTTTTAGCCTATCTACCTAACCCAGGAAGACTTTGGGAGCTTCTTCTC
>CALLJI010000223.1 GCA_938091475.1 uncultured Caldimicrobium sp.
AGTAGATGCTTTCTTAAGCCAGTTCGCTATGATGGTGGCAGGGTGATTGACCCCTTTGTAGAAAGACTAAAAAATTATATAGAAGTGATTGATATTTGTCCAGAAGTAGGACTTGGGCTTAGTGTTCCAAGGGAGAGAATAATTATTGTTTTAGAGGGGGACGAAAAAAGGCTTATTCAGCCTGACACAGGCAAAGACTTGACAGAGGAGATGCTTCAATTTTCAGAGAAAACCTTACAGGCTCTTCCCGAAGTTGATGGATTTATCTTGAAAGCTAAATCTCCATCTTGCGGGGTTGGATCAACTAAACTATATAAGGATAATAAATTCTTTAAAAAAACTTATGGTTTCTTTGCTTCTGCTGTGAAGAGCACCTTTCCCTATTTACCCCTTGAGGATGAAGGAAGATTGAGAGACCCAGAGATTAGAGCTCACTTCTTAACAAGAATTTTTGCCTTCTCTGAATTGAGAAACCTTTCTGAAAAAAAAGACCCTAAAGACCTCATAGAATTTCACACTCGCTATAAATATCTACTTTTAACTTATCATCAAAAGATACTAAGAGAACTTGGAAGATTAGTGGCAAAGGCAGACCTTCCCCTCGATGCAAAAGTAAAGGCATATAAAGAGAAATTTTACGAAGCCTTTTCAAGAAAACCTTCTCCTAAGAGGAATATAAATACCCTATTACATCTCTTTGGTCCTCTTTCAAAGAGGCTAAACAAAAGGGAAAGAGAACATTTTCACAGGCTTTTATTTAAGTATGAGAAGGGAATTATTTCTTTGAAGGTTGTAAAGGAGCTTATAAAGGCAATGGCTTATAGATTTGAAAGTGAGTATTTACTTATGCAAAAATATTTAGAGCCCTATCCAGAAGAATTAGATCTTTAAGAAATCTAATAAAGGGGTTCCCATCGCTCTAAAAGAGGGGTATGAGAGCTTTTTTGTCCGCAAGGGCACAGCACGATTTGCCCAAAGAATATAAAAATTGTAGGGGCTCAGCATGCTGAGCCCAAGAATCTGGGCGATTCCTGAATCGCCCCTACCAAAAAAAGGTAGCCGCAGGCTTTAGCCAGCGAAAAAAATGTAGGGGCAAATCACGATTTGCCCCAAGAATATGATTTTTGGGCACGGCGGTGCGGAGCCCCTACAATTTGTTTTTGGGCGATTCTTGAATCGGCCCTATATTTAAAACCTCCGGGCACGACATGTTGTGCCCCTACTTTTTTTATATTTTTGGAAAATTGGAAAAATTAGTAGGGGCAACCCTTGCGGTTGCCCAAATGCGATTTTAAAACCTTTCGGGCTGGGACAAGCCCAGCCCCTACATTTTTGAGGGTAATTCTTGAATTGCTCTACAGGTGAAATCTTTGGGCACGGCGATGCCGTGCCCCTACGAATTTGTGGGCGATTCGTGAATCGCCCCTACGGAAAACCCTCTCGGGCAGGGGCAAGCCCTGCCCCCTACTCGCTTGACATTTATAAAAAATCAATTAATATATACTTGACTTGATTAATAAATTGATAAGTTAATTAATTTTGCCATAGCCGAAAAAATACAAAATAAGGAGGTAGCTATGAAGTCCGAATTTATGGAAAAGTTTTTCTCTCCATCCAAAAAAGTAATAGCAGATAAAACTCGCTTTCCTGAAGAGACGATTAAAATCGTAGAGGAAAGATTAAAAAGCTGTCAAATGAAAATCTTCAAAGGGTTACAAAGAATTGATAAAGGAAGATTAGGTATTCCCGTTTATATCAGTCTATATGATGTGGATGGCACCTCTGTTACGGGAAATTTTAAGCAGATGGGGAAAGGAGCGAGTGATATCTTATCCCAAGCCAGTGCCTTAGTAGAACTTGTAGAGAGGTTTTCCCTCTTTCGTTTTTACAAGGAAGCTCACAAAAGAGGTATTTATTCCACCTTTGAAGAGTTGGGTGAAAAGGCTATGCCCTGGGAGATATTTTTACAATCTGTAGAGGATGAAGAAGATCCTAAAGCCAAGGAAATAGCCCAGAGAATTTTAAAAAGGGTACCCTTTTATTTTGTGCCAGCCTTAGAGGTAAGAACTAAAGAGATTAAATATGTTCCCTTTCATTGGTTTTGGTTAATTTATGAATACAATGGCTCAGCTGGCGGAAATACATATCCAGAAGCTTCTGTGCAGGCTATCTGTGAACTTATTGAAAGGCACACCAATGCCTATTCCATTAGAGTTAATCAGCCTATGCCTGCTATAATAAGAGAATCTATAAAAGGAGCCTCTGATGAGTTAGCCAAGTGTTTTGAAAGGCTGGGTATTAAATTATGGATAAGGGATATGACTTATGGAATGCCAGTTCCTACCATAGCGGTTATGGCGATGGATCCTTCTACTTATCCAGAGCGCAGTGAGATTGTCTATGCGGCAGGCACGGGTACAAGCCCAGAGAGGGCTCTCATAAGAGCTTTAACTGAAGTAGCCCAGCTTGCAGGTGATTTTGATACTGAGGGAAAATATGTAGAAAGTGGGCTTCCAAAGTTTGCTACCTTGGATGAGGCTAAAGTAGTTGTTGAATATGCCGGAGAAAAGAATTTAGAGGATCTTCCTAATCTCTATAGTGATGACCATGTAGAAGAGCTTGAATCCTTAGCTAAGGCAATGAAAGAGCTTGGTTATGAAGTGTATCTCGTGGATTTGGAAGAGGAAAATCTTAAATTACCAGCTGTCTATGCCATAATACCGGGAATCCTATTCAGAGAGAGAAATAAAATTCCCTATCTCTATCAAATGGTGAGAACTTTGCCTATGTACTTGAATGCCTCTGAAAACAAAACTTTATTAGAAA
>CALLJI010000224.1 GCA_938091475.1 uncultured Caldimicrobium sp.
AATGGATATAAGTTGCGTTATTTGCGAAGGAAGAGGCTGCAGGGTTTGTAGCCATACAGGTTGGCTTGAAATTTTAGGAGCTGGAATGGTGCATCCTGAAGTTTTAAAGGCTGTGGATTATGATATTACTAAATGGCAAGGTTTTGCCTTTGGTTTAGGTATTGAAAGAATCGCTATGATTAAATATGGAATTGAGGATATAAGGCTTTTTTTTGAAAATCATCTCTATTTTTTAGAATCCTTTAAATAGGAGTAGGAATGAGGGTTCCTTTAGCCTGGCTTTCTGAATTTATTGAGCTAAAAGGTTCTCCTGAAGAGATAGCAGAAATTCTTACAAACTCTGGACATGAGGTGGAAGAGATCTTTGATCCTTACAAGCGATTAGGGGATATAATCACAGTTAAAATACTTGAGGTGATCAACCCTGCTGACTTACAGGAGGTTGTGCACTGTAAAGTAACCGATGGTAAAGAAGTCTTTTCTGTTCTCACCACTGCTAAGGACCAAGTGAGTCCAAATCTGATTGTAGCCTTGGCAAGACCGGGATCCTTTACTTTTACCCATCAAAAAGTGGAAATAAAAGAGATTAAAAGTTATAAATCAGAGGGAATGTTTTTATCTCCCTTTGAAGCAGGGGTTGGGGAAGAGAAGAATAAGCTTCTTATCTTTGAGGAAGGTGTACCTCTTGGTAAATCCATTTATGAACTATTAGGCATTAATGAGCCCGTTTTAGAGGTAGCCATTACCCCCAATAGAGGTGATTTACTTTCTATTCTTGGAATGGCACGAGAGTTAAATCTAATTTGTGGATGGGAACTGAAACCTTTTGAGTTTTTATCATCTTTGAAGGATGGGGAGGTTTTTTCTGGTAAAATAAAAATTTTGGATGAAGAGGGCTGTTACAGGTATGCTGGGCGCCTGTTAAGAGGAATAGAAGTTAAAGAGAGTCCCTTTTTTATTCTAAAGAAGCTTTTTTTAATGGGCGCAAGACCTATCAACAATATTGTAGATATTACTAATTATGTATTGTTTGAGATAGGGCAACCTTTGCATGCCTTTGATTGGTCAAAAATTGAGGACAAAGAAATTTTGGTGCGCAAAGCCAAAGCTGGTGAAACTTTAAAAATGTTAGATGGCATTGAGAGGATTCTTTCGGAAGAGGATCTTGTGATTGCAGATAAAAATAAAGCCCTTGTGCTGGCAGGTATAATGGGTGGGGAAGACTCTGGAGTTAAAGAAACTACTGAAGATATTTTTCTTGAATCAGCTTGGTTTAATCCCAAAAGCATTAGACTCTCTGCTCAGAGGCACAAGATAACCACTGAGAGCAGTTATCGTTTTGAAAGAAAGATAGACCCGGAAGGTGTTTTAACTGGCCTACTGAGAGCCACAGAGTTAATTCTAAAAGTGGCTAAACCCCAATCTATCTCAGAAATCTCTGATGTTTATCCTAAACCTTATTTATCACCTACTATAGAGATTAAATCTACTAAATTAATTAAAGTGCTTGGTTTTGAAATTGAAAGAGCCTTTGTAGAGAACACCTTTAAAAAACTGGGTAAAGTTGATACACTTGGAGACACTTATAGGGTCACCCCTTACACTTATAGACAGGATTTAACTATTCCAGAAGATTTAGTAGAAGAGGTTGCCAGATTATATGGTTATGAGAGAATACCAGTTACACTCCCTTGGGGTGAGTTATCAGCACAACCCTTAAGCGATGAATTAAGACTAACTAAGAAGATTAGGTCTCTCCTATCGGGATTAGGTTTATTTGAGGTGATAACCTATTCCTTTATTAATCCAGAGCTTTTACAAAAGTTAAATCTCTTCAATGGGGATCCAAGACTTAATTATTTAGAGCTTGCCAATCCTATTTCTACACAAATATCAGTTATGCGCACTACTTTAATTCCCGGACTTTTGGAGTGTACCATTCACAATGTAGGGCGAGAGGTTTCAGATTTAGCCATCTTTGAAATAGGAAAAATATTTGAACCAGCAAATGAATTAGCTGAAGAGGAACTTTACTTGGGAATCTTATTAAAGGGTGAGAAAAAGCTTTTACCTTGGGAAGGCTATAAGAGACCCTATGATATTTTTGATTTGAAGGGAATTTTAGAAGAGCTCTTCTCTTCCCTCAGATTGCTCATAGATATCAGACCTTATGCTTCGGAGCCATTTCTTAAGAAGGGTTTATCCTTTGAGATATACTTAGGAGAGAGAAAAATTGGCTTTGCAGGTGCTCTCAAAAATCTGATTTTAGAAGAATTAGATTTAAAGGGTCCTTTATTTCTGGCAGAAATAAATCTTAGTGAGATTTTACCAGTCTATAAAGAATATAGAGAAAAAGTAGCAATCAAAAGACCTCCCAAATTCCCATCCACTTTTAGAGATGTAAGTTGCATTTTAGATAAAAAAATAACCTTCAAAGAAATTTTAGCCTTTCTTGAGACTTTAGAGATTCCCAATTTAGAAAGGGTAGAACTTATTGCCTTATATGAAGGTGCTCCCATACCTACGGATAAGAAGAGTATAACTCTTCGTTTTTATTATAGAGCAGAAGATAGAACCCTTTTATTAGAAGAAGTGAATACAATTCAGGATGAGGTGGCAAAAAGGCTTTTTGAGCATTTTAAAGCACAACCTCGCTAATGCATAAAAAATTAACCAAAAAAGAGATTGTCAAAGAACTTCAAGCTCGCACAGGGCTATCTCAAAGACTGCTTTTACAAATAGTGGATAATCTTTTGGAAGAGATAAAAAAGACCCTTGATTTGGGTGAGGAGGTTAAAATTTCTGGCTTTGGAACTTTTAAAACCGTGTTAAGTAAACCCCGGAAAGGAAGAAAATTAAAGTCTGGTGAAGAGCTCATCATCCCCCCTTATCGCAAAGTTTCCTTTCATTTATCCCCTACCTTTCGATTAGAGCTTCATAATGAAAAGAGAAAAAAATAAAAAAAAAGACCCCCTTTTTTTCTCCATAAAAGAAACTTGCCAAATTCTTCATATTAAACCCCATATCTTAGATTATTGGATAAAACGCTTTCCAGAGTTAAAGCCTCATAAAATCGGCAAACGCAATTTTTATAAAAAGGAACAAATTGAGCTTGCCTCTCAGATTAAAAAACTTTTAGATGAAGGTTACTCCTTAGAAGGCATAAGAAGAAGACTTTTTCCTTCCAAAAGAGAAACTAAAAGGGAAATAAAAAAAGAGGCCTCTGTAGAGAAGACAGAGATGTTTACTCCTCTCTTCCCAGAGCTAAAAATTCCCTATTCTAAGGAGATAAGAACTCACTCGGGAGAAGACAAAGAAGAAAATTTAAAGAGACTTTTAAAGGAAGTTTTAAAGGAGCTTAAGGCTCTTTATCACTTCTTGGATAGAGCTTAGATTTTCTCTGTCACACTTAAAAGCTTTTTAAAAATGTACAAGAATTGCCTTTAATTCGTATCTGTAGAGGCAGTCCTTGCGGCTGCCCAATAAGGGCACGGCGGTGCCGTGTCCCTATAAAATTTTGGGCGGTTCGTGAACCGCCCCTACATAATAAAGATTGGTAGCCGCAGGCTTTAGCCTGCGATAATCACTTGTAGGGCTCAGCATGCTGTGCCCAAAGGTATTAAAGGTTTGAAAGGTAGGGGTAATTCACGAATTGCCCCAATTTATCGGGCAAATCACGATTTGCCCAATATTTTCGGGCGATTCGTGAATCGCCCCTCCTCCCATTATGCTCTTTTCTTTAGGATTTTTGGTTATATAATCTAAATAAGCAAGGAGGAGTGCCCGAGTGGACGAAGGGGGCCGACTCGAAATCGGCTGAAGGGGTGCAAAGCCCCTTCCGGGGGTTCGAATCCCTCCTCCTCCGTCTTTATGCCCTGGCTAAAACCAAAAGATGCACTTCCTTAGCCCCCTTTTTCTTCAAAACCTTGGAAGCCTCTTTTAAAGTGGCACCGGTAGTCATAATATCATCTACGAGTAAAATCTTCTTACCTGACAGATCTTCTCTACACTCAAAAACATTTTTCACATTTTCCTTGCGTTCCTTTCCACTTAGTTCACTCTGAGGTCTGGTATGCCTTATTCTCCAAAGAATCTTTTTGGGAAGATGAAAACCCATCAATCCCCAAAGGAGAAGAAGACTTTGATTATATCCTCTTTCCTGCTCCCTTTTTAAGGAAAGGGGAATAGGAAGAACATAATCATAGTCTTTCACATTTACAGGAGAAAGCTTTTTTAAAAGTTTTCCTAATTGATAGGCCAAAATAAAGTCTTCCCTAAATTTAGCTCTATGAATAAGACTTTTTATAGGTTCTCTGTAGAGAAAGCCAATAAAAACCCTTTCATAAGGTAAGTTTTCCCTTTCACAGTGGGAACAATAGTTTAAAGTGTGAGGGTCAAAAAAGTCTAATAGGCTTTCTGAAAGTAAACTTCCACATCTTCTGCAGTAACTCTTAGCTATAGGAAGCTTGAAAAGACAGTTATGACAAAAGAGACATTCCTCTTCTTGAAGTGGTCTACCACAATTTTGGCACAATGTAGGAAAAAGACCATAGATAACCTTAGAGAGAGCCTTGCCCAGCAACTTTTATGATTTCCAAGACAAGTTTACAAGCTTTAATAAGGTTTGA
>CALLJI010000225.1 GCA_938091475.1 uncultured Caldimicrobium sp.
ACGAGTAGCCATACCCTTAATTTTTCTTCTTCACTCCAAAGTTTTGCCATAATCTCTCTTGTGTAGCGTGGGATCATCTTCCTTTGCCCTCCTTTAGGTTTTCTAAATTATAACACAATTTTGGAAAAGAGGGGGATTAAAAGTGATGTAAAGAGAAGATATTTGGGCTATTATTCCCAAGGTGAATTCACATTTTTTACTATTTTAAATTGTCACCTTTTTATTTTTGCTTTTAACTATTGAACAGATTGATAGGAATATGCCAACCTGAAAGGATATTTTTTTTTTGTGGGGGCAATTTGTGAATTACCACTACAAAAAAACCCTTGGGCACGACATGTCGTGCCCCTACAAGTTTGAATTTTTGAGGATTGATAGAAAAAAGATCGGTAGGGGCACAGCATGCTGTGCCCGATAGATTAAAAAATGGTAGCCGCAGGCTTTAGCCTGCGAGAAAAATTGTAGGGACAAATCACGCTTTGCCCAGAAAATATAAAAGATGTAGGGGCTCAGCATGCTGAGCCCAAAGAATTTAAAAATCGTAAGAGCAGACCTTGTGGCTGACCAATTTCGGTTTTAAACCATTTGGCCACGGCAGTGCCGTGCCCCTACGAATTCGAGGGCGATGCGTGAATCGCCCTAAATATTAAAACATCTCATCAGGGCCGAGCATACCGCATTCCTTAAGTAACATTTCAAAATAGTGCACTCACCTTCCTAAAATTGAACCTATGCGCAGATGAGGGCCTAACTTGTAGCCAATTATTTTATTTTTTCTATAAATAGAAAACTTTTTATTTGTATTTTCTATTTGAACTTTTCCTTTCTTAAAGGTATTTTATCCTTAACTAAAGTATTCATCTCATGTACGAGGGAGGTTTTTTGAAGATGAAAGTAGTTGATGCCAAGGGTTTACCTTGTCCCCAACCTGTGATAAAAACTAAAGAAGCGCTGGAGGAGATTCAAGAAGGGGAACAAATCAGCGTTATAGTGGATAATGAGGTTGCCCTTCAGAATATTCAGAAGTTCCTATCGACTCAAGGGCACAAACTAATTTCCACAGACTTAAAAGAGGGAGAGTATCATCTTGTAATAGAAAAGGGGGGTGGCCCTATAGTCCAAGAATATGAGATCACTTGTCCTACAGAATCAACCAAGGAAAAACTTCTTTTGATTGTAGCCTCAGACCACATAGGGGAAGATGTAGAACTTGGCAAAATCTTACTTAAAGGCTTCTTTGAAACTATGTTGGTGCATAATCTTATCCCAGATAGAATTTTTTTTATGAATACAGGAGTTAAGCTTACTACATTGGAAGAGACTTTTATACCACTTCTTAAAGAATTAGAAAGAAGAGGAGCTGAAATCTTTTCCTGTGGAACCTGTCTTAAATATTATAAATTAGAGGACAAACTTCAAGTGGGCTACAGTGGTGGCACTGATACCTATTTAGAAGCCCTTTTTTCCTACCAAAAAACCCTTTTTCTCCGCTAAAATGTCCTTTTAAAATAATGTAAAACATCCCTTGTCTCTCAAGGTGACCTTGATCAGGGGCTCATTTCTCTGTATCTACAAAATCTTTCTCTCTGTAGGGGCAGCCCTTGCGGCTGCCCGATCAGGCCACGGCAGTGCCGTGCCCCTACAATTAAACCCTTTTCGGGCTGGGGCAAGCCCTGCCCCTACGAAATTTGGGGGCAATTCGTGAATCGCCCCTACAAATGAAACCTTTGGGCACGGCGATGCGGTGTTCTACAATAAAAAATCCTTTTCTTTTTCTTAAGGTGAATTAAAATTATAAAACTATGCTTAAAACCTCTTTAAAAGGAGATGGCCCAAGATGCAATGTTATAGACTCAAATCCCTTCTCAGAGATTGGTATCAACAAGTAAGAGCCTTTACCCTTTCCCCTGTCAAAATGATGGAATTAGTGGAAAGACACATTGCACAATGCGAAGTTTGCAAAAAAGACCCTGATCTTCCCTTAGAACTTGATCAACTAAGAGAAATCATCCGAGTTCCCCATATGCCCACACCCAAAGAAGAGAAAATTATAGAGGAACCAGTATATCTCGTAGAAGAGGAGGTCATTGAGGAAGAGGAAGAATTTTAAGGAGAAAGAGAAACCCTAAAAGCCTCTTCAAAATTAGGATACTTAAAGGTAAATCCTAAATCTAAAAGCTTCTTTGGCACCACTCGTGCACTAGCCATAATTACATCTGCAAGCTCTCCATATAGTAGTTTCAAAGCAAACTTGGGAACAGGAAAAAAGGTCGGACGCTTAAGAACTTTCCCAATGATTTTAGTCATCTCCTCATTTCTCAGAGGTTGAGGAGAGGTTATATTAAATATGCCTCCTTCTTCTCTTTCGTATAAGAAATCAATGGCCCTTGCTAAATCTTCCAAATGAATCCAAGGAAACCATTGCTTACCAGAACCAAGCCTTCCCCCTAAACCAGCTTTAAAAAAAGGTAAAATTACAGAAAGCATTCCTCCGCCCTTACCAAGAACAATCCCAAATCGCCCAATAATAACCCTCGCCCCTTTGGCTTCTCCTTTTAAAGCTGTCATCTCCCAGGCCTCACACAAATCAGAGACATAAAGATTTCCCTTAGGACTTTCCTCGGTAAGCTCTGCATCACCCCCATCCCCATAATATCCCACAGCACTTGCGTTAAATAACACTGCTCCTTTAGAGAGACCCTCCACCACCCTTTCCGTTGAGAGAATTCTTGAATCCCAAATCCTCTTTTTATACTCTGGACTCCATCTCTTAAATATCGT
Organism: uncultured Caldimicrobium sp.; assembly: GCA_938091475.1. GTDB lineage: Bacteria > Desulfobacterota > Thermodesulfobacteria > Thermodesulfobacteriales > Thermodesulfobacteriaceae > Caldimicrobium. Next base: position 2,782 of record CALLJI010000225.1, read on the forward strand.
CTCACCTACAAGATTTATTACTAAATTAGCTTCAGATATCTTCTCTTGCCAATTCCCCCCCTTTAGGGCATCTCCTAAAACTACCTCTACTCCAGCTTTTAAATCCTTTATCTTGGCAGGATTTCTAACAAGAAGTATAACTTCCCAACCCTTGTTAAGAAAAAAAGGAATCAAATATTTTCCGATAAAGCCTGTTCCACCTAAAAGGAAAACCTTTTTTCCCATTTATACCTCCAATCTTAAGGCTCGCCTGAGTTTCTTTTGAAATTTAAGACTTTCTTTTAATTTAGGAAAACACTCCATGCAAAGATAAGCCCCCCTCCCAGGTAAAATCCCCATTTCATCAAGTAGGACCTCTTGATTCTTAGCTACAAAGCGAATAAGCTTGTCTTTAATTTCCTTTTTCTTACAGATCACACAGGTTCTCTCAGGGATATGTCCTTTTTTAGGCATTATTTATCTACTGCCTTCCTTGCTTTCTCTAAAATTTCTTGGACCTCCTTTTCCGGAAGTTTGGTCAATTGTGCAATTCTCTCAAGAGGAGTTTCAAGGAGTGTTTTTAAATCTTTAATATCTGCCTCATACAGAAAACCAGCCACTTCATCCGACAAACCCGTTACTTTTATAAGCTTAAGAAATTCTGGCTCTTGTCTTCTTAAAAACTGAGTTTCACTAAAAATATCTATCCGCCAACCTACTAATTTCGAGGCTAATCTTACATTCTCCCCTTTTCTTCCTATGGCCAGAGAAAGCTGATCATCAGGGACAACGACTTCTAAAGTTTTGTTTCTCTCATCTACAATTACCTTTAGGCATTCCGCTGGAGAAAGGGCATTATACACAAATTTAGCTGGATCTTTATCAAATAAGACTACATCAATTTTTTCTCCTTTAATTTCTTGTAAAACAGCAGAAATACGCGATCCCCTTACTCCTACACAGGCACCTACTGGATCTATGTTAGGATCTGTTGAGGTAACAGCAATTTTGGTGCGAGAGCCTGGCTCTCTTGCAATAGCTACAATCTTTACTAATCCCTCTTGAATTTCTGGAACCTCTCTTTCAAAAAGTTTTTTTACAAAGGCTGGATGAGATCTTGAAACCACAATTTGTGGCTCCCTTTGTTGATAAACTTCAATTATGATAGCCTTAACCCTATCGCCACGATGATATCTCTCATT
>CALLJI010000226.1 GCA_938091475.1 uncultured Caldimicrobium sp.
CTACGGGTTTTAAATTCTTGGGCTCAGCAAGACGGGTCCCTACGATTTTTATTTCTGGGCTAAGCGTGATTTACTCCATAAATTGGGACAATTCTTGAATTTCCCCTACCTTTTTTAAATTTTACAATGTGACATTTCAAAATAATTATTGAGTGGGACATCTTAAAATAGTAACCACAAATTTTTAAAAGCCCCTTGATAATTTTAAAAAAGTAGTTTATAAAAAGTGCATACCACCCAGAGGTAGGTATAGACTAAAGCAGAGCAAGCCCTAATTTTACAACTTAAAGGAGGGAGGTAAGATGAAATTTCCCGAAGATAGACTTTATACTGAAAAACATCTTTGGGTTAAGAAAGAAAAAAAGAAGACAGTGAAAATTGGAGTAACGGACTATTTTGCTGCAAAGGAGGTAGAAATTATTGATATTGATCTTCCTGAAGAAGGCGAGGAATATGAAAGAGATGATATTTTTGGTAGTTTAGAGAGTGTAGAGGAAGTCTATGACCTTTATATGCCTGTCTCTGGAATGATAGTTGCCGTAAATGAGAAAGTTTTAGATAATGTGGATCTGCTGAATGAAGATCCCTATGAAGAGGGATGGCTGATCAAGGTGGAAATGAGCAATCCTCAAGAGCTGGAAGATCTTCTTCCTCCAGAGGATTATGAACTAAAAGTTTCTGAAGAAATAGAAGAAATTACCCCAGAAAAACTGGGAGAAGAGGAAGAATAGATGTGGGCTTTGGTTTTTCCTGGACAGGGCTCTCAATATCTTGGTATGGGTAAGGATTTTTATGAGAACTCTCTTAAGGCTAAAGAAATATTTCATCAAGCTGAAGAGATTACAGGTATACCTATAAGAAAATTAGTCTTTGAAGGACCGCTTGAAGAATTATCTTTGACTGAGAATCTTCAGGTTTGCTTAACTGTAGTCAATATTTGCGCCTTTGAACTTTTTAGAGAGGCTATTAAAGATAAATTTTTTGAGAAAGTAAAAGCTACTGCTGGTCATAGCTTAGGAGAATTTAGTGCTCTTTATGCAGCAGGGGTTCTCTCTTTCAAAGACACTCTTCTTGCGGTTAAGAAAAGAGGAGAACTAATGGGAAGGGCTGGTAGGGATAAACCATCTGGGATGTATGCGGTCATAAATTTTCCAAAAGAGAGATTAGAAGAAATTTTAAAGGAAATCCCTGGATTGGTGATTATCTCTAATTATAATTCACCCAAGCAATTTGTAATTAGTGGGGAAGAACCTGGGCTTACGCTTGCTGCAGAAAAGGTTAAAGGAGAAGGTGGAAAGGTAGTGAAATTAAAGGTTAGTGCGGGATTTCACAGTCCTTTAATGGATTCAGCAGAAAGAGAGTTTAGTGCCTTTTTAGAAACTATAGAATTTAAAACACCTCAAATTCCCTTTGTTAGTAATGTAAGCAGTTCCTTTGAGGAAAGGGCAGATAGAATAAAAAGCCTAATGCAAAGGCAAATTACTTCTCCAGTTAGATGGATAGAGGTAATAGAAAACATCTATTCTCAGGGAATTTATACTTTTATTGAGCTTGGGCCAAAGCAAGTGCTTAAAGGACTTATTTCACAAATTCTACAAGATAGAACTTTCAAGTGTTATAATATTGAAAATTTAATTACCTTGCAAGAAACTTTGCAGGCCCTCTCCTAATTGCATGATCGTAAAAGTCTTAGAAGAGCGTTGCAAGGGATGTGGTCTTTGTATTGAATTTTGTCCAAAAAAAGTTCTTGTTTTCTCTGAAAGGAGAAATCAGCAAGGATACAAAATAGTTGCCCTGGCCTTTCCAGAGAAATGTAATCAATGTGGGATATGTTATCTTATGTGTCCAGAGGTAGTTTTTGTTAAGGAGGATTCTTTTGAGAAATAAGAGGGTGCTGGTTAAGGGAGTAGAAGCCGTAGCTTTAGGAGCACTTGAGGGGGGCTGTGAGTGTTATTTTGGTTATCCTATAACTCCTCAAAATGAAATTCCAGAAATAATGAGTGTAGAACTTCCCCCAAGGGGAGGTGTCTTTTTGCAAGCTGAATCTGAGACCAGTGCTATTAATATGGTACTTGGGGCAAGTGCAGTTGGGACAAGGGTGATGACAAGCTCTTCCAGCCCAGGAATTTCCTTAATGAGTGAAGGGTTTTCCTATTTAATTGCCCTTGAACTGCCCTGCGTAATTGTAAATGTTATGCGTGGGGGACCAGGATTAGGGGGAATTGAAGCCTCTCAAGGCGATTATTTTCAAGCTGTTAAAGCCCCGGGACATGGAGATGGTAAATTTTTAGTCTTTGCTCCTTATTCTTGCCAGGAAGCTTACGAGCTAACAGCCAAAGCCTTTGAACTTGCAGATAAGTATAGAAATCCAGTAATGATTTTATCAGATGCCATTCTTGGACAAATGAAGGAACCTCTGGAATTGAAGCCTTTAAAGATCAAAAAAATTTCCAAAGAGGGCTGGGCTTTAACAGGAGCTAAAAACAGGCCTGCTCGAGTAATAAGAAGTCTTTTTTTGGATTCCGCTGAACTTGCCAAGAGAAATCTAACTTTACTTAGGAAGTACCAGAAAATGGAGAGAGAAATTCGTTTTGAAAAAATGGCTGAGGGAGGGGAAAAAGTATTGGTGGTGGCTTTTGGTTCAATGGCAAGGATTTGCAAAGAGGCGGTCTTAAACCTAAGAGCTAAAGGATATGAGGTGGGCTTTTTTAGACCTATTACCCTTTTTCCCTATCCAAAAAAGGCCTTAGCTGAGTTAGTTAGTAGTCAAAAGATAAAAAAAATTATAGTCTTTGAATTAAATTGTGGACAAATGGTAGAAGATGTAGCCCTCTCCTTAAAGGGGATGGGAAAGCTTATTTCCAAGAGTTATCCTCCCAGTGTAATTCCCTTCCCTGAAGATCTTGAAAGGGAGATAAAAAAATGTCTCAACTCTTCAGATTTCCCCAGAGTTTAAAAAAGACCCTTTTTCACTATTGCCCTGGCTGCCATCATAGTCTCATTCATAGGCTTCTTTGTGAAGTGATTGATGAACTGGGTATTAGAGAAAAGACCGTAGGTATTGCCTCTATTGGGTGTTCCTGTTTTCTCTATTTTTACATTGATGTAGATATAGTTGAGGCACCTCATGGAAGGGCTTGCTCAGCAGCCACTGGTATAAAAAGGGCTCGCCCTGATCTCTTAGTTTTTACCTATCAAGGAGATGGAGATTTTGCAGCCATAGGTTTAGGAGATAGTCTCCATTCTGCCTCTCGAGGTGAGAAATTTACAGTGCTTATGATCAACAATACCCTCTATGGGATGACGGGAGGTCAGGTTTCTCCTACTACTCCTCTCTGTCAAAAAACCACTACCACTCCTTTGGGAAGAGACCCTCAAGTCCATGGCTATCCAATGAAAATTGCTGAAATGTTAGGCAATTTTGAAGGTGTGGCTCTATCAGCCAGAGTAGCTGTAAACAACCCCAAAAGAGTACTTTCCGCAAAGGAAGTTTTAAAAAAAGCCTTTCTCTACCAAAGGGAGGCCAAAGGATTTACTTATGTGGAGTTTTTATCGGCTTGTCCTGTTAACTGGAAGATGGATCCCCTCTCTGCTACCAAATATGTGGATAAACTTACCGAGATTTTTCCATTGGGCACTTTCAAGGATATTGGATGAGTCGAATTATGAAGAAAAAATCTATGAAGTATGAAATAATCTTTTCTGGTTTTGGGGGGCAAGGAGTTCTCTTTGTAGGAAATTTAATTGCCCTTGCTGGAATGTATCAAGGTTTCAATGTTTCCTTCTTACCTGTTTATGGCCCAGAGATGCGGGGTGGAACTTGCCATTGCACAGTCCTTTTATCGGATAAAGAAATAGCCTCGCCCTTGGTCTATGAACCAGGCTATTTAGTGATCTTTAACTTACCCTCTTTTTTAAAATTTATTCCAAGATTAAAAAGGGGAGGCTTAGCCTTAGTAAACAAGGATTTAGTCAAAGTTGAGGAAATTGAGCATTATGAGACACTCTGTGCCAACAAAAAAATTCTTTGGTTGCCCTTGAATACTTGGGCAGAAGCAATTGGTATGCCCCTTGCCTTAAATCTATGTGCCTTAGGTGCCTTAAATAAGCTTTTAGGTCTCTTTCCAGAGGAAATCTTGATAAAAGCTTTAAGGGAGATGCTTGGCAAGGAAAAACTCCCTCTCCTTGAGGCCAATCTCAAAGCCTATCGGAAGGGTTTTGAAGAAGTAGAGGCTTATGAGAGCAGTCTTACAAAGAGTTAAAAAGGCAAGGCTTGTAGTAGAGGGCAAACTCTATAGTGAAATTGGAAAGGGAATTCTGGCTTTAGTTTGTGTGGAAAAGGGTGATGATGAGAAGGTGCTCTCTTGGATGGCAGAAAAAATTGCTAGGATACGCATCTTTCCCGATGAATCGGGTAAATTTAATCTGAGTGTACAAAAGATGGGAGGAGAGGTTTTGCTTGTCTCAAATTTTACTCTTTGTGGAGAGCTCAATAAAGGGACAAGACCAAGTTTTCATCTAGCAGAAGACCCCATTCAAGCCAAGGCATTGTTAGAAAGACTTGCCAAGGAACTTCGGGCTAAAGGCTTAAAGGTAGAGGAAGGCGTATTTGGTGCCCATATGGAAATTGAACTCATAAATGATGGACCAGTGACCCTTATACTTGAACGAAGACCTAAGGGATAACCAAGGGTTTTGTGACTAAAACTTAAAGCTTTCACCTTCAATGCCCCTCATTTTAGGTCTGTTATTCCAAAGGTGATGTCACACCCTTTTACTTTTTTGAATTGTCACCTTCTTCACGCTGTGCCCAGAAATAAAAAATCGTAGGGGCAGCCCTTACGGCTGCCCACATTGGGCACGGCGGTGCCGTGCTTCTACAAATTTGGGGGCGATTCGTGAATCGCCCCTACAGATGTAAACCTTTGGGCACGACATGTCGTGCCCCTACAATTTTAAAAATTTTGTGAATAATAGAAAAAATGTAGGGGCAGCATGCTGTGCCCAAGGAATAAAATTGGTAGCCGCAGGCTTTAGCCTGCGAAATATACTTGTAGGGGCAAATCACGATTTGCCCAAAGGATTTAAAAATTCGTAGGGGCTCAGCATGCTGAGCCCAAGAATTTAAAAACAGTAGGGGCAGCCCTTACGGCTGCCCAAAATGCGGTTTAAAACCCCTTTGGGCACGGCGGTGCCGTGCCCCTACAAATTTGGGGGCGATTCGTGAATCGCCCCTACCAAATAAAACCTTTTGGGCACGGCATGCCGTGCCCCTACGAATTTGGGCAGAGGCAAGCCATGCCCCTACAGTTTAAACCATCTGGGCACTGCGATGCTGTGCCCCTACATAAAAAAAAGGTAGCCGCAGGCTTTAGCCTGCGAAATATACTTGTAGGGGCAAATCACGATTTGCCCGAAAATTAGAATCGTAGGGGCAGTCCTTGCGGCTGCCCACATTGGGCACGGCGGTGCCGTGCCCCTACGAATAAAACCTTGGGGCGATTCGTGAATCGCCCCTACCAAATAAAACCTTTTGGGCACGGCGGTGCCGTGCCCCTACAGAAAATGGGCTGGGGCAAGCCCTGGCCCTACAATGTGAGATTTCAAAATAGTAATTATAAGTCTTCTAAAAAAGCTGCCCTCAGAGGAGCTAAAAATAAGTCTGGGCAGGGAAACCCTGCCCAGAGGATTTACTGGCCCAAAATTTGCGAAAAATTATCTCTTCAGATTGATGAGTTCTTCAAGCATAGTATCA
>CALLJI010000227.1 GCA_938091475.1 uncultured Caldimicrobium sp.
CTCTCGATCTTTCTATTCCCAGCTATGAAGAGCACCTCATCTCCTTGGCTAAGTATTTCCTCAGCTAAGGCAATCCCTGGCATTAAGTGCCCTCCTGTGCCACCTGCTACCACAAGCCACCTCAATGGTAAATCTCCTTCATTGGATTTTCTTTTAAATACTTAGGGGCATATTCTCTTACCAGTTCCTTAAAGACTTCACCCCGTTCCTGATAATCCCGAAACTGATCAAAACTTGAGCAGGCTGGGGAGAGAAGTACTATATCTCCTGGCTTAGCTACTTGAAAAGAAATGGCCAAAGCTTGCACCAAATCCTCAGCTAAATAGGTTTCCACATAACCAGAAAGCTCTTCTTTCATTATAAACCTTGCCTCACCCATTAGAATTAGAACCCTCACCTTCTCTTGAATAAGAGGAATAAGAGGGGCATAGGAGGCACCCTTGTGTCTTCCACCCAAGATAAGAATAAGAGAGCCCGGTATACCCCTTAATGCCTGTAAGGTAGCATCCACATTCGTTGCCTTGGAATCGTTAATAAAGGTAACCCCTCCAAAGCTACCCACATACTCTAATCTGTGAGAAAATCCCTTAAATTCCTCAATTAACTTTATACAGGCCTCTCTACTTGCACCCATAAGTCTTCCAGTAAGCAAAGCACTGAGCAAATTCATACGATTGTGCCATCCCAGTAATTTAAACTTTGAAAGACTATATCTCTCTTCCTCATCTAAGTTTAATACAATTTCACTTGCCTCTTCCTCTAAATACGCCTTAGCCTCCTTAAACTTCTTCTCAGAGAAGAAATACCTTTTTGCCTTTATAAGAGAGCGATATTTCTCATAAAAGGGTTCTCCTAAAGGTAAAAGTGCATAGTCTCTTTCACTCTGATTTTCAAAGATCCTATACTTAAAATACGCATATTCCTCTAAGGATGTATATCTTTCCAAATGGTCTGGAGTAATATTTAAGAGCAGAGCTAATTTAGAGGAAAATTTTTTTATGGTTTCAAGTTGGAAACTTGACACTTCCAGAACGATTCTATCTACCCTCTCAAAGGAAAGCACTAATTCAGAGAGAGGTATACCATAATTTGCCCCAGTGAAGACTTTGTAGCCCGAATATTTAAAAAGCTCAGAAATCATAGCAGTCGTGGTAGTTTTTCCATTTGTACCAGTGAGACTTACCATTATTTCCTTTGCCTCAGGACCTAAACACTGATAAGCCAGTTCAAGTTCTCCTATTACAGGTATGCCCTTTTTTAAAGCAGGTAAATAGACCTCTTGCGGAACACCAGGGCTAACCACAATCAAATCAGCTTTTTCCAAAGTTTCCTTCCTATGCCCTCCTGTTTCAAAGACAACCCCCGTAACTTCCATAGAGGAGAGATAGGCTGGCGGGAGCTCTTCCCTTTTTCTACTCTCAGAAACTATAACCTGAGCACCTTTAACAAGGAGTAGCCGTGCAGCAGCTTGGCCACTTTTCCCAAAACCTATCACTACCACTTTTTTATTTCTTAATTCCATCTCTACCTGATCTTCAAAGTACTTAAAGCTAATAATCCACAAAGCACTGAAATAATCCAAAATCTTACTACTACTTTGTTTTCCTTCCACCCTAAAAGCTCAAAATGATGGTGTAGAGGTGCCATTTTAAAGATTCTTTTTCCACCAGTCATCTTGAAATAGCCAACCTGAAGAATCACAGATAATGCCTCTAATACAAATATGGCTCCAGCCAAAACCAGTAAGAATTCTTGCTTAACCATAATGGAGACAGCCCCAAGAGCACCCCCGAGCGAGAGAGAACCTACATCTCCCATAAAGATCTCAGCTGGATAGGAGTTATACCATAAAAATCCAAGCACAGCTCCCCCAAGGATGGCACAAAAAATGGCAAGTTCCCCTGCATAGGGTATATAAGGGATAAATAGATATTGAGCAAATTTAATATGTCCAGAAACATAGGCAAGCACCGTATAAACTCCAGCTACCACTGCTACTGGCACTGCAGCCAAACCATCTAACCCATCGGTGAGATTTACAGCATTGGAAGATCCCATAAGCACTATAGCTGAAAAAACTAAATAAAAAATCCCTAAATCAAGCATAACCTTCTTGAAAAAAGGTAGATTTAAAGTAGAGCTAAAATTGAAAGCTTGAAAAAGACAAACATAAAAAATAACTACTATGATGAGCTGGAAAAAAAGTTTTTCCCTTGCCCTTAAGCCTAAGTTCTTACCTCTTCTCAGCTTCAGATAATCATCTAAAAACCCTACAAAACCAAAACTAAGCAAGGCAAAAAGGGAGAGCCATACAAAGGGATTTGTCAAATTACACCATAGGAGCACAGACACAGTCACCGCAAGGAGAATAATCACTCCACCCATAGTAGGAGTACCCTTTTTTCTTTGGTGGTGCATAGGACCCTCTTCTCTTATGACCTGCCCAAATTGTTTTATTTGCATAAAACGAATAAAAAGGGGCATCAAAAAAAACACTAATAAAAAGGCCGTCAAAGAGCCATAAATCATCCTAAAGGTTATATATTTAAAGATGTTGAAAAAGGAAATCCACTCACTTAAGGGATATAAGAGATGGTAAAACAATTAATTTCCCTCCTCCAGTAATTTTTCTACAATTCTTTCCATCCTTAAGGCTCGGGAACCCTTAACTAATACTATAGCTTTACTCTCCTCTAAAAACCCCTTTTCTAAGAAGTGCTCAACACTTTCATAGGTTGTATAGGGCTTACCTGATGCTTTAAAACCCTGGGCATAAAACTCAGCCATCTCACCGATAAAAATGGCTTTATCCACTCTTTCTCCAGCTAACTCACCTATACTTCTATGAAAGTCCTTAGCAGCACTCCCAAGCTCCTTCATATCCCCTAAGATAGCAATTTTAGGGCCAAAACTTAAAGGCTGTTCACTTAACCAGATTAGAGCCTTTTCCATCGAGCCTGGATTAGCATTATAGCTATCATCTATGACATAAAGCTCACCCCTTTGAAAAAGCTTACTCCTTGTGAGGGGCTTTATGTCCTTGGGTAGGTTCTCTAAAATTCTCCCTATAGGAACCCCAGTGGCTAAAACTACACTTATAGCCCCAAGTAGATTCATTAAATTATGCTCCCCTGCGCACCCAATCTCAAAATTGTACTTTTTTCCTCTATACTCTATTTCAACCCAGGTCTTATCCTCTTTTACTTCACTTTTCACTAATCTAAGATCTGCACCCTCCTCCTTTCCATAACTAAATTTATGAGGGTGGGATAGGGCCTCAGCCTTCTCTCTTAAATGAGCCTGATCATAGAAATAGATTAACACCCCTTCCCTTTCAGTGCCCAAAAAGAGAGAGAGCTTTTCCCTTAAGACCCCTTCCAAAGAGGAGAGCCCCTCTAAATGAGCTGGATATACGCAAGTTATAAGGGAAATTTTAGGAGCACATATCTCTGCAAGTCTTTCAATTTCTCCTGGAAGGCTTGTGCCAAGCTCTAAAACAATCCAATCAGGTTTCTCTTTAATCTTTAATAAAGTCAAGGGGACTCCTATGAGATTATTATAGTTTCCTTCATTTTTGGCTACTTGATAGAATTTGGAGAGTATTTTATGAGTAAGTTCCTTAGTAGTGGTCTTCCCGCAAGAGCCAGTAATAGCGATAATTTGAAAGCCTCTCTTTTCTCTATAGGCTTTAGCCAAATCTCCCAGTGCTCTTAGTGTATCTTTAACCAAGATAAGGGAAATGGTCTTAGGAAATTCCTCCAATTTTATCTCTTTGGGGAGATACTCTAAAATAAGACCCTTTGCCCCGCGATTTATGGCTTCTCTCCAAAAATGATGGCCATCAAAATTTTTACCCTTCAAAGCCCAAAAGAGATATCCTGGCTCAAAAATACGGGTGTCAGTGCAAATCCCCTTGAAGGTTATTCCCATATCTCCATTTACTAAAATCCCATCTACTGCTTTGATAATCTCCTCAGTAGAAAACCGATTCGGAATAAGCATCTTCTCCCCACATCTTTAAAATCTTCTTAATTTCCTCTCTGTCTGAGAAGGGATATCTCTTTCCGGCAATCTCTTGATAATCTTCGTGACCCTTCCCAGCAACTAAAAGGAGATCCCCCTCTTTTAACTCTTTTATAGCAAACTCTAAGGCTTCTCTTCTGTCTGGAATAGAATAAGTGGGTTTATGGCTATTTAGGCCTTGTTTTATTTCTGCGATGATCTTTTCGGGCTCTTCAAAACGAGGATTGTCTGAGGTAAGGATAATTACATCAGAGAGGGCACTGGCTACTTTACCCATAAGAGGTCTTTTCCCTGGATCCCTATTTCCACCACATCCAAAGAGCACAATAAGTCTGCCCTTCTTAAGGGGAGTTAAGCTCTTTAGGGCAAATTCTAAAGCCTCAGGGGTATGAGCATAGTCCACAAAGATTAAAGCTGACCCTTTTCTGCCACAAAGTTCAAGCCTCCCTGGTGGATTACTAAGTTCCCTTAATACTGGCAATATTTCTTTTATAGTGAACCCAAGAGCTTTTGCACAACCAAATAGAGTTGCCACATTTCTTGCCTGATAATCGCCAAATAGATTTGTCTCCACTACATACTTGCCCTCAGGAGTTTCAACTGAAAGTACCAACCCTGGATATCTCCCAAGAATTTCAACCCTTATCTCGCCATCATTAACCCTGATCAACTGGCTCTCTTCTAAAACTTTTTCCAAGATTAACTCTCTTACCAAAATTTGCCCATACTCACTCTCCATAGATATTACAGCCCGAGCTCCCTTTTTTAAATAATGGGTAAAAAGCTTTTTCTTGGCTTTATAATAACTTTCCATATCTTTATGATAATCCAAATGATCCCTGGAGAGATTAGTAAATCCTGAAAGATCAAATTTTAGGGGATAAATTCTATCCTGCTTGAGGGCATGAGAAGAGATCTCCATAACTACATAACTTAGTCCTCGCTCTTTAGCCTTTTTAAGGAGGGGAGCCAAGTCAAAAATAGAAGGAGTCGTTTCCTTTGCAGGAGTGATTTCCTCAAGATCATAATAGAGGGTTCCTATATAGCCAGTTTTAAGATGAAGTTTTCTTAAAAGGGTAGTTAAAAAAAAACTGGTTGAGGATTTTCCGTTTGTGCCTGTAATACCAATTAAATGTAAAGATTGTTCAGGTCTCTCATAAAAGTTTAAAACTATTTCTCCCATTATTTTTTTTAGATTTTTCACTCTGATTTGAGCTACTGGAAGAGA
>CALLJI010000228.1 GCA_938091475.1 uncultured Caldimicrobium sp.
AAAGCCTATGATTTAGAAGGTAAAGCTATAGAGAGGGAGTTGACGGGCTTGCATGCTATTGCCTTTCAACATGAATATGATCATATAGAAGGTATTCTTTTTATCGATAGATTATCGCCCCTTAAGCAAGAGCTTTTCAAGAGATGGTGGAAAAAACATAAACCATAAGTTACAGGAATAATCTAAACCTTTCAATCCTTTCAGCTTGTCCTTTAGAATTTAGCTCTAAGGTGACCCCCTCGACTTTGAGGGGACCATTTTCCTCAACTTCTAATTTTCGCCCTACCATAGAAACATATAGTTCTAAGGCTTGAGAGATTTTCATTCCAATTACACTTTCTGAGCTACCACACATTCCCACATCTGTGATATATGCTGTGCCTTGAGAGAGTATCCTTTCATCTGAGGTTTGTACATGGGTATGTGTACCTAATACAGCAGAGACTATACCATTTAAGAAATATCCTAAAGCTACTTTTTCAGAGGTAGCTTCGGCATGGAAATCCACTAAGATGAAGGGAGTTTCCTTTTTAATCTCTTCAGCTAATCTTTTGCCAATAAGAAAGGGATTATCTAAAGGGCGCATAAAAATTCTACCTTCTAAATTAATTACTCCTAATTTTAAAGGGCCTTTAGTTAGGATTGTCCAACCTTTACCCGGAGCTCCTGGACCATAATTTGCTGGTCTTATGACCCTCTCAGTTTTTTGTAAATAGGGGAGAAATTCCCTTTTCCAAATATGATTGCCTGTAGTTAACAGATCAAAGCCTTGGTTAAAAAACTCCTCTGCTATTTTTTCAGTTAAACCATAACCACCTGCGGCATTTTCTGCATTCGCCATTAAAAAATCTGGCTTGTATTTCTTCAAAAGCTCTGGAAGAAGCTCTTTTACTGCCCTTCTCCCAGGGGATCCAACAATATCACCCAAAAAAACAATTTTCATTTTCTCTCACTGTACATTATTTAGCATATTCTATGGCCCTTGTTTCTCTGAGCACAGTAACTTTAATAATACCAGGATAGGTGAGCTCTTTTTCAATAGCTTGGGCTATTTCTCTGGCAAGAACAAAGGCTCTCTCATCGGAAACCACTTTACTATTCACAATAACCCTTATTTCTCTTCCGGCTTGAATAGCATAGGCTTTCTCTACCCCTTCAAAGGACTGAGCAATTCCTTCTAACTGTTGGATTCTCTTGAGATAAGCTTCTAAGAGCTCCCTTCTGGCACCAGGTCTTGCACCAGAGAGGGCATCTGCTATCTGAAGGAGAACACCGTAGAGGCTTGTTATAGGAATATCTTCGTGATGTGAGGCAATAGCATTTACAATTTCCTCATCCTCTCCGTACTTCCGTGCAAGTTCTGCTCCGATCAAGGCATGGGGACCTTCTTGCTCATAGCTGGCTGCTTTACCAATATCGTGTAAAAGTGCTGCTCTTTTGGCTTTTTTAGGATCAAGCCCAAGTTCACCAGCCAGCCCCACACAAATTATGGCAGTCTCAATGGAGTGCTGAAGCACATTTTGACTATAACTGGTTCTAAATTTAAGTTTTCCAAGGAGTTTGATTAATTCAGGATGAATACCGTAAACACCCAGTTCAAAGGTAGTTTTTTCACCCACTTCCAGAATATGTTGTTCCATTTCCTCTTCCACTTGTTTCACTACCTCTTCAATACGAGTAGGATGAATTCTTCCATCTGCTATGAGCCTTTCTAAGGAAATTTTAGCAATTTCTCTTCTGTAAGGATCATGGCAAGAGAGCACAACAACTTCTGGTGTGTCATCAATAAGAAGATCAACTCCCGTGAGCGTTTCAAAGGTGCGAATATTCCTTCCTTCCCTACCAATAATTCTTCCCTTCATCTCTTCACTGGGTAATTGCACTACTGAGACGGTTTTTTCTGTTATGAAGGGTATGGCTGCTTTGGCACAAGCATAGGCAATAATTTCTTGTGACTTTCTTTTAGCTTCTTCTTTAATTTCATTTTCAATCTTCATAATTACTCTTGCCTTCTCCTCTAACATCTCTTCTTCGATCTTTCTCAATATTAATTCTCTGGCTTCTTTTTCCGAAAGTCCAGAAATTCTCTCCAATTCTTCCTTTGCTTTAGCTATAAGTGCCTTTAGTTCCTTTCTGTTTTCTTCTAATTGAAGCTTAGTTTCTTCTATTTCTGAAATTTTTCTCTCTAACATCTCCTCCCTTTTAAGGAATTCCATCTCTTTTTTGGAGAGAAATTCTTCTTTTTGGTAGAGTTTTTCTTCTCTTTTGGTTAAATCTCTTAATTTCTGCTGGAATTCTCTGTCTAATCCTTCTTTATATTTAGTTAGTTCTTGTTTAATTTTTTCATCAACTTCTTTTAATCTGGTTAGGGCTTCTTTTTCCGCTTGAACTAAGATTTCTTTTGAGCGTTCTTCTGCTCTTAGCACAATCATATTAGCCTTTTCTTTTGCCCTTTCAAGAATTTCAGCTGCTTCGGCTTCAGCAGAAAGCTTAAGAGTTTTTTCTCTCTTTTTTTGTAAATAAAGGAATACTCCTACTAAGCCTATACCAATGAGAAGACCTATTATGAAAACCAAAAGATAGTACATAGTTTTGCCCTCCTTTTATTTAGCTCTTTTAGGAGGGAGGAGGATAGAGAGGATTTTAAAGGAAAAACCCCAGGGTGCCGTGGCAGAGGGCCTGCTTCAAGCTCAGGCTAAATAACTTTTGAGGAGGGGTCTGGCAAGTCCTCTTTCCCATTTAGAGAACCCCAAATCCACCTTACCTCTCATTCTTGTGGTGTTAGCTTGGCAGGTCATAACTCTTACTCACGCACACCCCAGGGAGGAGCCTTCCTTCTCTAAAAATTCTTCTAATTTAGTAAGTTGCTCCTTGAGGAGATTCTCTAAAGCTTCTTTTTCTCTTTTAACTTTAATATAATCATAGGCTACTTGCATAAGAAGCCAAATAGCAAGCTTATAGAAGGGCACCTTTCTATAAGCTTCCACCTCCTCCTTTTTTTTCTCTAAATAAGCTAAAACCTCATTTATCTCTTCTTCCGGAAGCGGGCTCCGGAAGGTAAAAGATTGACCTAAAAATTCAAAGGTAACTTCATGCTGCATATCAAACCTAAATCTGGGATAACTTTTCTATCAAGCTACTAATTTTTTCCTTTAAAATCCTCTTTTCCTCCTCCCTCCTTTCTATATCTTCTCTAAGTTTTTTATTTTCTTCTTCCCTTTGGGCTAAGGTATTCATAAGTTCTTCCTTTTCTTTTCTTAATTGTAAAATGGTATGGATGAGTGTATCAATTTTCCCCTCTAATTCAGAAATTTCTTGAAAGGCCATTTTTGCCCCCTTTAACATTTATGTTTAAAATTATATTAAACTCTACTTCCATTTTTGCAAGTGCTTAAGGAAATAATTTTTACACCTCTCTAAAAATCACTAACCTACAGGAGAAAAAAATGGTAGCCGCAGGCTTTAGCCTGCGAAAAATATTGGTAGGGGCTCGTCTTGCTGTGCCTAAAATATCAAAAAATGTAGGGGCAAATTACGATTTGCCCAAGAGAATATAGAAAAGTAGGGGCACAGCATGCTGTGCCCAAAACGGATTAAAGGTTCGAATTGGTAGGGGCAATTCACGAATTGCCCAGAATTTCAAAAAAC
>CALLJI010000229.1 GCA_938091475.1 uncultured Caldimicrobium sp.
CCTCCTCAAAAACATACTCAAGTAGCAGAAATTGTTATAGAAAAAGCCAAAAGATTAGTTGAATGTAAATATGATGTGGTTATACTACTTGATAGTTTGACCAGACTCACCAGGGCTTATAATTTAGTTGTGCCCACGAGTGGAAAACTTCTTTCTGGTGGCATTGACGCTAATGCTCTTCACAAACCTAAGCGCTTCTTTGGAGCTGCAAGAAATATTGAAGAGGGAGGAAGTCTTACCATCATCGCCACCTGTCTTATTGATACTGGTTCAAGAATGGATGAAGTAATTTTTGAAGAATTCAAAGGCACAGGAAATATGGAAATAGTGCTTGATCGAAGATTAGCAGATAGAAGAATTTGGCCAGCAATTGACATACATTCAAGTGGAACAAGAAAGGAAGAGCTCCTACTCACCCCGTCTATTCTCCACAAAGTTTGGCTTTTAAGAAAAGTGCTTGCTCCCTTAAACCCCGTAGAATGTATGGAATTTTTACTTGATAAAATGAAGGATACTAAGTCAAATGAAGAATTTTTAAGTATAATGAATCAATAGAATTATAGCCCTCCCTAAAGGAGGGCTGCAACTTTTTATCAATATTAGTAAGGTTCTTTTTTCGAAAAGATTACCCTTTTAATTTCCTCTCTCCAAAGCTGGGCATACTCATCCTTTTTCACAAAGGGAAGATACCACAATTCAAATTCCACAACATATTCATAATTTTCAAGTTTCCCTTCCTTTGTGGGAAGTAAAATTCTGTATTCTTCTTTTTTCTCTTCAAGGGGATGAAGGGCCCAATCTACTGAGATACCATACTTATCATATGGTCCTCTGCCCATTCTATCTCCTCGCCCTAATTGTTGAGGAACTTGCATATAAATTTTGGAATCTTGATAGATAACCTTTCCTTCAGGGCTTTTGGTGGTCACTTCCAGGACCAGCCTGTTAGAATAATTAAAAAAGTGTGACTGGATTTTAAGAATAACAGGGTAAATTTACAATCAATGTGGGGGAAGCTAACTTCCCCCTTTTTAGGATATCTAATTCAGACTAATTTTGAAAACTTAGAATTTAATGTTCAATTTGAAAGTTCTTTTTTTCCAGTTTTTCCTGAAAACTTACTAATTCCCAAATATCAAGATATGGTCTTTCTTTAAATAGTTCCTCAGGTTTATCTAAAAGTAAGGCTACTTTAAGTACTTCGTCCATATTATCTACCAGAAATATTTCAACCTCCTTAAGAATTTTGGGATTTATTTCCTTTAAATCTTTTTCATTTTCTTTGGGAATAATCACCGTTTGGATGCCTCCTCTTATAGCAGCGAGAAGTTTTTCTTTAAGGCCTCCGATGGGAAGCACTCTGCCTCTTAAGGTTATTTCACCTGTCATAGCCACAGTATTTTTCACAGGGATCTTCATAAGGGCTGAAACGATGGCTGTTGCAATAGTTATTCCTGCACTTGGACCATCCTTAGGTATAGCTCCCTCTGGAACATGCACATGGATGTCAATTTTCTTATAAAAATCTAAGGGTAGATCCAGTTGGAGCGCCCTTGATCTCACATAACTCATAGCTGCTTGAACAGATTCCTGCATTACTTCACCGAGTTTTCCTGTAATTTTAAGATTGCCAGATCCTGGCATAACTACTGCTTCAATTTGAAGTAAAGCTCCACCTGTTTCAGTCCAGGCAAGTCCAGTGGCGATCCCTACTTGAGGCACCTCCTCAGCCACCCCATAACGATAACGGGGAACACCTAAAAGTTTTGTCAAAACGGGCATAGTAATTTTAAAGGGTTTAAAAGCCTTTGGATCCTTTGCTGCCTCTTTAGCAATCTTTCTAAAAATATTAGCTATCTCTCTTTCTAAGTTTCTAACTCCTGCTTCTCGGGTATATCTACGAATGATCTCTAAAAGCATTTTATCGCTTATTTGCACCCATTCAGGTTTTAAACCGTGAGCTTCAAGTTGCCTTGGTATTAGATAATTTATGGCTATTTCCAATTTCTCTTCTTCGGTGTAGCCAGGAATTTCGATAACTTCCATTCTATCTAAAAGCGGAGCTGGAATAGTATATAGGGTATTAGCTGTAGTAATAAAGAAAACCTGAGATAGATCATATTCAACCTCTAAATAATGATCCTGAAAGGAATGATTCTGTTCCGGGTCAAGTACTTCTAAGAGAGCTGCTGCTGGATCACCTCTAAAATCAGCCCCCAATTTATCAACTTCATCTAAACAAAAGACTGGATTAATGGTACCAGCCTTTTTCATTCCCTGAATTATTTTACCAGGAAGAGCTCCTACATAAGTGCGTCTGTGCCCTCTAATTTCAGCTTCATCCCTCACTCCACCCAAGCTAATCCTGACAAAATTTCTACCTAAAGCTTGAGCTACAGATTTTGCAAGAGAGGTTTTACCGACACCCGGAGGACCAACCAAACAAAGAATGGGCCCCTTTATCTTATCAACCAATTTCTGTACCGCTAAGTGTTCAAGAATTCTCTGCTTGGGTTTTTCTAAGCCATAATGGCCTTTATTTAAAATCTCCTCAGTTTTGGCTAAATCTATTACATCCTTAGTTTTCTCATACCAAGGCAAACTTATTAACCAGTCAATATAATTTCTAACCACGGTAGCCTCTGCAGACATAGGAGACATCAAGCTCAATCTTTTGAATTCCTTCCAGACTACATTTGAGACATGTTTAGGAAGTTTTTTCTTTTTAATTCTCTTTTCTAATTCACTAAGTTCGCTCCTTCCATCTTCCCTCTCTCCAAGCTCCTTCTGAATAGCTTTCATCTGCTCTTGAAGATAGTAGTCTCTCTGATGTTTTTCCATCTGTTTTTTGACTCTCTCACGGATGCGGGCCTCTGTCTTAATAACTTCAATTTCTCCTCTTAAGAATTGCAAGATAAATTCAAGCCTTTTTTTGACATTCGTGGTCTCAAGAAGTCTTTGCTTTTGCTCTAAGGTTAGGGGTAAAAGTGCAGCTGTCCTGTCTGAAAGTTCAGCTGGGCTTTCTATCTTGAGAATGGCTGAAAGGGTTTCTGGATTAATTTTTTTGTTATATTGGGAGTATTCTTCGAAGGCCTCTTTACACAATTTTATCAGGGCTAAAGTTTCCACATCAGACTCTAAAATTTCCGTCTTAACCTCAATTTCAACCAAGAAATAATCTAGATGAGGCAAAAATTTAACTATTCTTCCCCTATTTACACCCTCTACTAAAATTTTGAGGGACCCATCGGGTAGACTGAGATACTGGACAATTTTACAAAGGGTTCCCACTTTATAGACATCTTCCTCCGTGGGATTATCCAATTTAGGATCTCTTTGAGCGGAGAGAAAAATGAGTTT
>CALLJI010000230.1 GCA_938091475.1 uncultured Caldimicrobium sp.
TTGAGATTTGTGAAATTGCAGATGAGATTATTAGTCAACACTTTTATAAAAAATGGGGCACGGAAATTTTTAAGAAATAAATGGTTTATTTTATTCGTGCCCGTACGCATTACCAATATGCCCGTTTGCTCTTTGAGGAAATTCTAAAGGGCAAAAAAGAACTCAATTTTACTCACTTGAAAGATGTCTTTTGGCAAGCCTTAAAGGCTCTCTATTCCCTCACAGAGATAAAAGCTTATGAAAAACAACCTACCTTGGAAGAAATCGTATCAAAAGTCCTTCCTACCCTTAGTGATGAAGAAAGGGAAATCCTTTTGTATTTAAAAAATCTCTTTTCCGGTGAAGCTGACAAATTAACCCCTTCAGAGTTAAAAGCTATCTTTGAGAAAGTTAGAGATTTTTTGAGTATTGTGGAGAGGGCTCTAAAGCCGATCCTTTAGAATTTTATTGAATTTTCGGCACGGCAAGGTTTGCGCTGACGAGAGATTGAATTGTAGGGGCTAGGCTTGCCCTTGTCCAAAGGGGTTTAAAACCCCAATTGGGCAGCCGCAAGGCCTGCCCCTACGAATTGGGCAACCGCAAGGGTTGCCCCTACAGTTTTTTGAATTTTTGGGCACAGCAGTGCTGTGCCCCTACAACATTTTTGTATTCTTTGGGCAAATCGTGATTTGCCCCCTACCATTTAATTCTCTTGTAACCGAAGGTGACAATTCAAAATAATAAAAAAATGTGATCACCACCTTAGGAATAACACCTCGCAAAATTGCATTCTTTCTCTCTTAGATTAAAATAAAAATATGGAAAAGGAGAGAATAGAGGTTTATTTAGAAGTCTTAGCTTGCCCTAAATGTAAGGGAGATTTAGAATTTAAAAGGATGATAAAGAAAGGAGAGAGTGAGCCAAGAGAGGGTTTTTTTTGTAAAAGATGCCACCTCTTCTATCCCATAGAGGAAGACATACCGAATATGATTCCAGAAGAAGCCCTAAATTTATTAGATGAGTATTCCTAAGGAACCCAAGCCCGTTCTCTTTTTTATTGCTGTTACTGAGAATATTCAGGGTCTCTTTTTGACTTTTAAAGAGCCCTTTGTAGAGAGATTAGGGATGATAGCACTTCAGAGTCATACCTATAATTTTTCAGATTACACCCAATATTATGAAAAGGAAATGGGCAAGCCTCTGTGGAAAACCTTTTTTTTCTTTGAAAATCTTAAAGATCCAAGTTATTTAGTAGAACTGAAACATCTTTGTTTTAAGATAGAGAGGGAATCGGCAACTCCTGAGGGTCAAAGAAGGACGAATCTTGATCCTGGGTATTTAGCCCTCTCAAAGGTTGTGCTCTCAACCTTTAAAGACTATGCACATCGCTTGTATTTGGGAAAATCAGTCTATGCTGAGGTAACTCTAATATACAAGGAGGGCAGTTTTCAGCCTCTTGACTGGACTTATCCAGATTATAAAGATGAAAAGGTGATTGAAATCTTTAATAAGGCAAGAACCTATTATAAGGAAAGGCTAAGTGCTTATAGATAAATTTGGAAGGAAGATTGAATATTTAAGAATTTCTATCACAGATAAATGTAATTTCCGGTGTATTTATTGTCAAAATAAAGGTCCCTTTCAGACCATTCCTCATAGGGAAATGTTAACCTATGAGGAAATAGAAGAGATAGTGAAAGTTGCCGTGAAATTGGGAGTTAGAAGGGTACGCCTTACCGGAGGAGAACCTCTCTTGAGAAGGGAAGTTGAAGTTTTAGTTAAAACTCTGGCTAATATCCCAGGACTTGAGGACTTAAGTTTAACCACAAATGGTTATTTTTTGAAGGAAAAGGCTAAACTCCTCTGGGAAGCTGGACTCAAGAGAATTAATGTAAGCTTAGATACTTTAAATCCTTACAAATTTGCTCAAATTACAGGAGGTTTTGATTTTAAACAAATTTGGGAGGGGATTTTAAGGGCTTGGGAAATAGGATTTAATCCTCTAAAGATAAATGTAGTAGTGATTAAAGACTTAAATGACGATGAAATCTTAGAGATGGCTAAACTTACCTTGAATTATCCTTGGGAGGTAAGATTTATTGAATTTATGCCCATTGGAAAAAATTCCCTCTGGTCCGAAGGGCATATTCTTTCCATAAGTGAAATAAAGAGAAGGCTTGAAGAATTTTTACCTTTAGAAGAAACAAACACTTATGGAGGAGGGCCTGCCAAGGTATTTAGATGGAGAGAAGGAAGAGGAAAAATAGGGTTTATCTCTCCCTTAAGTGAACACTTTTGCTATAAATGTAATAGGTTTAGAATAACTGCCGATGGAAAGTTGAGGACTTGCCTTTTTTCAGATAGAGAAATAAATTTAAAAGCTTATCTGAGAGAAGGAAAAGGTTCTATTGAGGAGGCCTTTATCCTTGCTCTAAGTTTTAAACCCGAAAAAAGAGAGTTACAGCCAACTCAGAGGGGTATGCGTGCTATTGGAGGCTAAGAGATGGATTATAAAGAAATAAAAAAGCCAAGGGAAGGAGAAGAAATCTATTATGCCTTTGCCTTTTTAAAACTGGAAAGACCAGATTTTTTAGTAAAGCTTACCAAACCGGTTGCCCAAGGGTCTTATGTCTTAGCAGAGTTTCCTGAGGGTAGACGCGAAGTATTGTTCATAAAGGATTATTGTTTTCGCCTTCCCTTAGAGGTAGAGAATTTGCCGAGGGTTTTAAGAAAGGCCAATCCAAAGGAAATTTCTTCTTATGGAAAAAGGAGGGAATTAGAGAAAAAGGGTAAGGAACTATGCCATAAATTTGCCAAGGAATTAGGGCTTGAGATGAATCTTGTAGATGTAGAATGTTACTTTGATAAAAGTAAGATCATCTTTTATTATACAGCTGAGGGAAGGATTGATTTTAGAGAATTAGTCAAAGCACTTGCCAGTGCTCTTAGAATGAGAATTGAGATGAGACAAATTGGAGTGAGAAATGAAACAGCGCACTTAGGTGGAATTGGCCCTTGTGGGAAAGAATTTTGCTGTGCCCAGTTTTTAAGAAATTTTTCGTCCCTTTCTATAAAAATGGCCAAGGAGCAAGGTTTAATCCTTGATCCTAATAAAATCTCTGGTCCCTGTGGGAGACTGCTTTGCTGTCTGTCCTTTGAAGCCAAACTTTATCAAGAGTTTATGGCGGAATTTCCCAAAATTGGAAGTAAAATTACTTTTTCTGGGAATACCTTTAAAATATTAAAGTATAATCTCTTTCAGCAGACGGTACTTTTAGAAGGAGAGGATGGAAGTTACTATAACCTAAATTTATCAGAATTTAGAAATTTCATCGTTACAGAAGAGGCTTCAACTGAGGAGGGCCAACGGGAATGGCAAGAGTGATGCAATACATCTATCTTACTACACCTATATATTATGTAAATAGTTATCCACACTTAGGACATGCTTACACCACCATCATAGTGGATGGGATAGCAAGATTTTATAGACTGAAGGGACATAAGGTCTTTTTTCTTACAGGTACAGATGAACACGGCGATAAGATTGCCAAAGCTGCTTCAGAGAAAGGCAAGACTCCTCAAGAGTTTGTTGACCTTATGGCTAATGCCTTTAAAAAAACCTGGGATGACTTAAAAATCTCCTATAATTATTTTATACGCACATCTAGCCCAGAACACAAAAGAGTAGTGCAATTTCTTCTGCAAAAACTCTACGATAAGGGGGAAATTTATTTGGATGAATATGAGGGAAATTATTGTTTCGGATGTGAGAGATTTTTAACTCCTAAGGAACTTGATGAAAGAGGATATTGTAAAGATCATAAGAGACCACCTGTGTATTTAAAGGAAAAGAATTATTTTTTCAACTTAGAGCCCTACAGAGAATGGCTCATAAATCATATTAAAAAAGAAGACTTTATCTATCCTTCCTTTTATAAAGAGGAGGTTTTAAACCTTTTAGAGGAGCCACTACCACCCCTTTGTATTTCAAGACCTAAAAGTAGACTTGGCTGGGGAATAGAACTTCCCTTTGATAGGGATTATGTGACCTATGTTTGGTTTGATGCCCTTATAAATTATCTTTCTGGAATTGGTTTTCCGGATAAACCTGATTGG
>CALLJI010000231.1 GCA_938091475.1 uncultured Caldimicrobium sp.
GGTTTTTAGGAAATTTTCAGTGTGCCTTAGCTGTAAAGGGTAGGGGGAATAAAATAAATTTTGAAGATATAATTAAAAGAGCGATTAAATACTCAGCAGTTGAAATAATTTGGGGAAGGGGAGATGTAGTATAAATTCAAGTCCTTTAGGGGGAGTTATGAGACTACTTATGACAGCTTTTAAAAAGCCCGTTTTGCTTGAAAGTGCCCTTCACAGGGGGATTAGGATTTATAAGCCAGAGAATTATGAGTTTATGCGGAATGTAGAGATAGTTCCTTTAGTATATTCAGAGCTTTTGTCTGCCACGATGTATTATCCTGTGATGTTTGGTTATCAGGATGGCTATGTTTTCCCCTTTGCTGTGGTAGGGGTGAATAAAAGAAATATTTATTTGACAGAGGAGGGAGACTGGAAGGTAAAGGTCATCCCTAAGCTTTGCCAGTACTATCCCTTTGGGCTGATTAAGGAGAAAGAAGAGGAATACTTGGTAGTGATAGATGAAGCGTGTATTTCCGATGTGGGAGAGGAGCTCTTTGATAGTGAAGGGAAGGAGACAGAGTATTTAAGCCGAATAAAGAAGGAACTCACTGATTTGGCAAAGGATTTGAATGAGGCGGAAAAATTTTCCCTTGAGGTCTTCCAAAGTGGGTATTTAAAAAGTCTTAATCTTGAGGTGGAGACAAAGGTTGGGAAGATACAATTTAAGAATGTGTGGATGGCAAATGCAGAGGTGTTATCTACCCTTCAGCCAGAGAAATTGTATTATCTTAATTCCAGAGCCTATCTTTTGATATTATATGCCCAATATTTGAGTATGAGAAATTTTGTGTTATTTGACCTTTTGTGAGAGAGAAAAAATAAAAAATGGTAGCCGCAGGCTTCAGCCTGCGAAGAATAAGAGTAGGGGCACAGCACGCTGTGCCCAAAAATCACAAAAAATCGTAGGGGCAACCCTTGCGGTTGCCCAGAATGTAGGGGCAAATCACGATTTGCCCCAAAGGATTTAAAAATTTGTAGGGGCTCAGCATGCTGAGCCCAAAGAATCAGAAAAGTAGGGGCAATTCAGGAATTGCCCAGAAATTCCAAAAAATGTAGGGGCAGCCCTTGCGGCTGCCCAAATGCGGTTTTGAACCCTTTGGGCACGGCAATGCCGTGCCCCTACAAATTTTGGGCGGTTCGTGAACCGCCCCTACAGATGAAATCATATGGGCAGGGGCAAGCCCTGCCCCTACAAATTTGTGGGCGATTCGTGAATCGCCCCTACAACATACACTTCTGGGCACGGCGGTGCCGTGCCCCTACATAGTAACCACAACGCAAAAACCAAGGCTTGTCTTGGAGCCTTTTATGAGGTATACTAAGTTTTAGAATGAGGATGGGAAATTTTTTTATAAAACCCGCTATAAAATCTTTTAAATACATAGTTATAATATTTTTCATTCTCATTGTGCCAGCTTTTGCTAAAGAAATCAATATAGATGCAGATAAAATGGAAATTTTTGAAGATGAAGGCTTGGCAGTCTTTACCGGAAAAGTTTATGCTCAAACCAAGGATATGAAGCTCTGGGCAGATAAATTATATGTATATTACCTCAGAGGTAACAATACTAAGGGCGAATCTAAAAGAGAAATACAAAGAGTTGTGGCCTTAGGAAAAGTGAAAATAGAAAAGAACAAATGGAAGGCTGTGTGTGGCAAAGCCACCTATTATAGAGATCAAGAAAAATTATATTTAGAAGAGGACCCTAAGGTGTGGCACGATGAAAATTTAGTAGAAGGAGACATAATAATAGTTTATTTTAATGAAGACAGAAGTGAGGTCCTCTCAAAGGATGGAGGTAGAGTAAGGGTAAAATTTTATGGAAAATAGGGTGGCTCAGCTTTTAGCTCAAAACTTGAAAAAAAGCTTTAAAGGGAGAGAAGTAGTAAAGGATATCACTTTTTCTGTGAGAAAAGCTGAGATTGTGGGATTACTTGGCCCAAATGGAGCTGGAAAGACCACTTCTTTTTATATGTTAGCTGGTTTTATTAAACCGGAGCAAGGCAAAATTTTATATAATGAACAAGAGATAACTAACCTTGATGTTTCCGAGAGAGCCAAATTAGGGATCATTTATCTTCCTCAAGAAACCTCTGTTTTCAGAAATCTTACCGTGGAAGAAAATTTTAGAATTGTGATGGAAAAATGGAAAGAGAAAATAGATTCTATGGAAAAAAAACTGGCTTTATATTTAGAACTTTTTAATCTGAAAGAGGTTTTAAAGGTTAAAGCCTTTCAATTATCGGGAGGCCAAAAGCGCAAAGTGGAAATTTTAAGGGCACTTTTGATTGAACCAGATTTTATTCTTCTTGATGAACCTTTTGCTGGAATTGATCCCATTGGAATTGCCCAGCTTAAGGAAATCTTTCAAACTCTGAGGGACCAACCCTTAGGTATTTTAATCTCAGACCATAATGTGAGAGATACTTTAAAGATTTGTGATAGAGCTTATGTTATTGCTGAAGGAAAGATTATTGGTGAAGGAACTCCAGAGGAACTATTGAATCATCCTCTGGTAAGAGAAAAATACTTAGGAGAAGACTTTCAGATATAGCTATGGTGGAAGTTAAAAACCAGCTAAAACTTTTACCTCAGTTAATCCTTACCCCCCAGCTTAAGTTGATTTTAAAGGTTATGCAACTCAACACCCTTGAATTAAGGGAATATTTGCTCCAGGAAATACAAAGCAATCCCTTTTTAGAGGTAGAATTTAATGATCTTACTGAGAGCCCTTATAGTTCTAGAAATGAAAAAAAAGATATTTCTTTAGCAGAAGAATTGGATTGGGATCAGCTACTTAGTGCACCTAAGGGATTATCCTTTTTACCAGAGGAGCCTGAGGAAGAAAATCTCACCTTTGAAGGAAGAATCAGGGCAGAAGAAACTTTAAAAGACCACCTCCTCTGGCAACTTGGTTTTATTGAGCTCTCTTCTGAAGAAAAAGAAATAGCCTTGTATATCCTCGGTAATTTAGATGAAAAAGGGTATTTAACTCTATCTATAGAAGAGGTGGCAAGGGATTTGGGAATTGATAAAGAAAAAGTAGAAAAAGTAAGAGCCCATTTAATGAAGCTTGATCCAGTCGGAGTTTGTGCCACCAATTTAAAGGAATGTTTATTGGCACAACTGGAAGTTTTAGGATACACCAAAGGGGATCTTGTCTATCAGCTTGTGGAGAAGCACATAGAAGAAATTCCCAGTGGAGTTGAGGCTTTATCTCAAAAATATGGTTATCCTGTAGATGAGGTTAAAAAGTCCCTGGAGATAATTAAAAATCTTGAACCCTATCCTGCAAGAAATTTTCATATGCCAAAGGAAATCTACTTTGAACCCGATCTCAGATTCTATAAAGAAGAAGGGGAATGGAAGGTTGAAGTTTTAAAAGATAAAAATCCTAAGGTTTATTACAGTCCTCTCTATTATAGTTATCTAAAAAATAAAAAGCTTTTTTCAGCTACTAAAGCCAAAGAATTTCTCAAAGACAAATTTAAAATAGCCGAAAATCTCTTGAAAGCCTTAGACAGTAGGTACTCCACTCTATATAAAGTAGGTTCAGCCATTCTAAGAGTGCAAAGAGAATTTTTTGAAAAGGGGGTTTCCTATCTAAAACCTCTTACCTTGCGGGATCTGGCTGCAGAGACCGAGCTTCATGAATCCACTATCAGCCGAGTTATCAGTCATAAGTATGTAGAAACTCCTCTTGGAATTTATCCCCTCAAATTTTTCTTTACCACAGGTTATCAATCTGAAACTGGAGAAAGTCTCTCGGCAAGGGCTATCAAAAATTACATCAAAGAGATCATCGCCCAGGAGAATACACAAAAACCTTATAGTGATAGTGAAATCGCAAAAATTTTACAGGAGAAATATGGCATTAAAATTGCTCGTAGAACCGTCACCAAATACAGAGAAGAACTTAACATCCCATCCCTTCGGGAACGAAAAAAATAGCATAGGAGGAGGCCTATGATGGAATTTAATTTTACTTTCAAAGGTATGGATTCTTCACCTGCTATTGCTCAGTACGCAGAGAAAAAGTTTGCAAGATTAGAGAGGTATTTTTATGGACCAGTGCAAGTTCAAGTATTGTTGAAAAGAGAGAAATTTAGAGAAATAGCTGAGGTAGTTTTGAAGGGAGATGGAGAAACCATTGTGGTTAAAGAGGAAACCGATGATATTTATTCATCCATAGATTTTGCTTATGAGTCCTTGGAAAAACAGGTAAAAAAGCTTAAAGAAAAGAGGCAAGAACATAGAGCCCCAAGAAGTCAACCTCAGACTGTGCTATCTCAAACCGAAGGGGTTTATGTTCAAGTAAAAGAAGTCATCCCCTTATCTGCTCAGGATGCTCTAAATCTATTTAAGAAAGATAGAGAAAAACTCTTCTTTTTTTATAATACAGATGAAGATAAGATTTGCTGTTTTTATCGAGAAGGAGAAAACATATATTTATTTATTCCAGAGATGTCCTGATGGAGCCCTATTTAGTTATCATAACCGGGGAGTCTGGAGCAGGTAAAAGTACAGTTCTTAAGGCTCTTGAAGATTTAGATTTCTTAGCTATTGATAATTTCCCTATTAGGCTCCTTATACCTTTTCTGGAAGAAATTAAAAGAGGAGAATCTATCCATAAGGTGGCCTTAGTTATGGATTTAAGAGATCCCTTCTTCTTAGGGGAAATAAATAATGTGTGCAGGACACTTAAGGAGAGAAGTTATAACTATGATCTTCTTTATCTTTCTGCAGATGAGCCAGCCCTTATCACCCGCTTCAGCCAAACGAGAAGACCTCACCCTATGCTAAGGGAGCTCAAGGAGTTAAGGAAAGCCATAGAATTAGAGAAAAAACAGCTTTCGCCCCTGAAGGAAATGGCCAATTATCATATTGACACCTCTAAGTTTAATGTCCACCAGCTAAGATATGAAATCTTTAAAATTTATGGGAAAAGACAAGCTTTGAATACGGTCCTTTTACACCTAATCTCCTTTGGATTTAAGTATGGTATCCCCTATGAGGCAAACTATCTCTTTGATGCAAGAGTGCTTCCTAATCCCTATTTTGTTCCAGAATTGAAGCCTTTAACAGGTGCAGATGAGAGAGTACAAACCTTTTTGTTAGAAAAGAGTCAAACCCAAGCTTTTATTGATTTGATTTTTAATTTTTTAACCTGGGCTATACCCTTGCACAGAGAAGAGGGTAGGCGCTATATCACTTGTGCCATAGGTTGCACTGGGGGGAGACACAGAAGCCCAGCCATTACCCTGATCCTGGCAGAAAAATTTAAAAAAACTTTTACTGATGTAGAAGTAGTAGTAACACAAAGAGATGTGGAGAGAGAGTAGGGAATGCAATAAGCAGAAGAACAGGGAAGTACTCCTTACCTTTGAAAAAACGCCTGAGTTTTCTCAGATTATTTTTGAAATAGAAAGAGAGGTTTTTGAAGATAGGGCTTGGAATTTAGCTCTGCTTGAAGAAGAATTAAGG
The DNA here is from genome assembly GCA_938091475.1 of uncultured Caldimicrobium sp. Lineage (GTDB taxonomy): Bacteria > Desulfobacterota > Thermodesulfobacteria > Thermodesulfobacteriales > Thermodesulfobacteriaceae > Caldimicrobium. The sequence goes on from CALLJI010000231.1 coordinate 5,525, forward strand.
AATGACTTCACTATGGTTGGTCTTTTATCAAAAGGAAGGGAAGGGATTGGGTATATAATCGCTCGCCTCATCCAGGGAGAAGCTGAAATTTTACGCTTTGCCATAAGGCCTATGTTTCAGGGAAGGGGATTAGGAAAAATTCTATTACAAGATTTTATAAGGGAAGCCTCATTAAAGGGAGTAACCAGAATTTATTTAGAAGTCTCTGAGAAAAATAAGAGGGCTTATAATTTTTATAAAAAGATGGGTTTTCACGAAGTGGGCGTAAGAAGGGACTATTACTCACAAGGAGAAAATGCCTTTTTAATGGAGTATAATTTAGAGGTAGAGGCAGCCCTTGCGGATGCCTCGAATGTAGGGGCAAATCACGATTTGCCCATTTAATTTGTGGGCGATTCGTAAATTGCTCCTACAAATAAAACCTTTGGGCACGGCGGTGCCGTGCCCCTACGAATTTTATAATTCCGGGATTAAAAAAGGTAGGGGCACAGCATGCTGTGCCCAAAAGATTTAAAAATGGTAGCCGCAGGCTTTAGCCTGCGAGAATTACTTGTAGGGGCTCAGCATGCTGAGCCCAAAGAATCAGAAAAGTAGAGGCAATTCAAGAATTGCCCTGAAATTCAAAAATCGTAGGGGCAGCCCTTGCGGATGCCCGAATGTAGGGGCAAATCACGATTTGCCCATTTAATTTGTGGGCGATTCGTGAATCGCCCCTACGAATACACCCTTTGGGCACGGCGTGCCGTGCCCCTACATAGTAACCACAACGCAAAAACCAAGGCTTGTCTTGGAGCCTTTTATGAGGTATACTAAGTTTTAGAATGAGGGAGGGAAATTTTTTTATAAAACCCGCTATAAAATCTTTTAAATACATAGTTATAATATTTTTCATTCTCATTGTGCCA
>CALLJI010000232.1 GCA_938091475.1 uncultured Caldimicrobium sp.
AAGTTTAGGTCAATACGAAAAGGGAAAATATTATCCCTATTTTGGAGGAGTAATTTTTACTAAGAAGAACAGTCCTATAAATAGTGTATTTGAATTAAGGAATAATTCTTTTGGAGCAGTTAATCCAGATTCCTTTGGAGGGTATTTAATAGCTCTTTATGAATTGCATAAACTGGGGATCTATGAAAGGGATTTCAAGGAAATCAAATTTTTTGGCACACACGATGCGGTAGTAATGGCTGTCTTAAAAGGAGAGGTAGAGGCAGGGACAGTTAGAACGGGAATTCTTGAAAGAATGATAGAGAATAACATAATTTCAGAACAGGAAATAAAGATTTTAAATCAAAAGACCTATCCTGATTTTCCCCTCTATATTAGTTCCTCCCTTTATCCTGAATGGCCCATCCTGGCCTTGGAAAGGATTCCCCAAGAGGTAATAAAAAGTTTTGCCAAGGCCTTACTTGAAATTGAGGAACAGAGTGATTTGGCAAAGAGTACTGAAGCTATTTTTTATTTACCTTTAGACTATTCTCCTCTTCATACGGTGCTCTTAGAATTAATGAAAGGGCCTTATGCAGAACTTGGAGAATTTTATTTTGAAAGATTTAAGAAGAAATTTTTACCCTATTTTTTAGGGTTTCTAACCCTTATTATCTTCTTTTTAGCACTGTTAGCCTACTCTTTAGCCAAGAAAAACCAAGAGTTAAAGGTAATTAAAGAAGAGTTAGAAAAAGAAAAGGCCTTTTTAGCTACGGTGCTTCGTCATACAGATTTTATGATTTTTTATTTGGATATTCAGGGTAGACCTCTTTGGGCTAATCAGAGAGGAGAAAGGGCTTGTTTAGACGAGGATAGTTCAAGTTTAGTACCGCTTTGGCAGATCTGTCCTATTATAGAAAAATTTGAAAAGTTTAAAGAAAGTTTAGAAAGGGTAAAAGCAGAAAGATTAGCTACGAATTTCATAGAAACGGTAGAAGTTGAGGGTATGGAAAAAACATATGAAGTTGACCTAATTCCAATAGCTACAGGCAAAAATCTTTCGGGAATACTACTCTTTCTTAGAGATGTTACAGAAAAACGAATTTTAGAGAAACAAAAATTATATTTAGAGAAATTAAATGTTTTAAAGATTATAGCGGGTGGACTTGCCCATGACTTTAATAATAGTCTATTGGGAGTAATGAATCAATTAGAGCTATTGAAAGTAAAGATTGGGACTAGTAGAAGACTTACCTCGGAGGTAAGGGGACTTTTTGAAAAGATCCAAGAGAGCCTTTTGGGACTGAGAATCTTAGGTAGGGAGCTTTTAACCTTAGTAAGGGGTGAAGCCCCTGTCAAAGAAAAGGTAAATTTGGGAGATCTTATAAGGGACTATACGGCTTTAGCCCTCTCTGGGAAGCAAAATTACATAGTAGAGTATTATATAGAAGATACTTTACCTATGTGTGAAATGGATAAGGAGCTTTTTTCCATTATGTGGATGAATCTGGTGTTAAACGCCGTTGAAGCTATGCCAGGGGGAGGAAAAATTGTCATTGAAGTCAAAACAGTTCTGAAAGAGGGAGAACCTTTCCTTAAGCTAAGTATTAAGGATGAGGGAATGGGCATTCCAGAAAAATATAAAGAAAAACTTTTTGAACCCTTTTTTACAACTAAACCAGGAGGATCTGGACTTGGTCTTTATGTTGTAAAGGAGGTAGTGAAAGCTCACCAAGGCGAGATTGAAATAGATTCCCAAGAGGGGAAGGGGACTACCGTTTCCATCGAATTTCCAGCCTTAAAGAACGAAGTAGTCCTAACAAAACCTAAGACAAAACAGCATAAGAAGATTTTATTAATGGATGATGATGATCAAATAAGAGAAACCCTAAGAGAACTTCTTCAGTATTTTCATTATGAAGTGGAAACTGCTCCAAATGGAGAGAGAGCCTTGGAACTTTATTATCAAGCCTTAAGTGAAAATAAACCCTTTGATTGGCTTATTCTTGACTTAATCGTACCTGGAAAATTTAATGGATTTGAGGTCTTTCAGAATATAAAGGAGATTAACCCTGAAGTAAAGACTATCCTTATTAGTGGATATTTTGATCAACCTATTTTAAATAACTACAAAGCCTATGGCATAAAAGGGGCTCTTATTAAGCCCTTTACTATCCAACAGCTCCTTGAACTTATAGAAAGCAATTAAAATGTTCTTTTAGGGAGGAAAGGGGTGAGTTATTTTGTTCATTTACATTTGCATACTGAGTGGAGCCTTCTTGATGGCGCTATAAAAATTGATGATCTTATAGAGAGACTTTTAGCTTATAGAATGCCTGGATGTGCCATTACTGATCATGGCACACTCTATGGCCTAATACATTTTTATAACAAATTGACCTCAGCGGGACTAAAGCCCCTCTTAGGATGTGAATTTTATGTAGCAGAGGGATCACGCTTCAATAAAAAGTCCCTCAAAAGAGGTGAAGCAGGCTATCATTTAATACTTATTGCTAAAAATGAAGTTGGATATAAGCACTTGGTAAAATTGGGAAGTTTAGCCTATTTAGAGGGCTTTTATTATAGACCAAGAATAGATAAAGAGTTACTTAAAACCTATTCATCTGGTTTAATTGCTCTTAGTGCCTGTTTAGAAGGAGAGATTCCTCAACTTATTTTACAAGGAAGTATGGACAAGGCCCTTGAGGTGGCAAAATTTTATCACGAGCTTTTTGGGGAGGATTTTTATTTGGAACTTCAGCGAAATGGCCTTCCTGAACAAGAAAAGGTTAATTTAGGGCTTTTAGAAATAGCGGAAAAACTTAAACTCAAATGTGTAGCTACAGCAGATTGTCATTACTTAGATAAAGAGGATGCCTTTGCGCATGAAGTTCTCTTATGTATTCAAACTGGCAAAACCTTAGAGGATACAGATCGCTTCAAGTTTAATACGGATAAGCTTTACTTTGCCAGTTCAGAGGAAATGCAGGAGCGTTTTAAGGATTTACCTTCCTCTCTTCTTGAATATACTTTAGAAATATTGGATAAGGTGGAGTTAAAACTTGACCTTGGTAACCCTCTTTTTCCAAAAGCAAAGGTTCCACCAGGAGAAAAAGAAGAGACCTACTTCATAAAGAAAGCAAGAGAGGGCTTAGCTAAGAGATTAGCAGAATT
>CALLJI010000233.1 GCA_938091475.1 uncultured Caldimicrobium sp.
AAACCCTTTTGGGCACGACATGTCGTGCCCCTACATATCAAAACCTCTTGGGCAGGGGCGAGCCCTGCCCCTACGAATAAAACCTTGGGCACGGCGGTGCCGTGCCCCTACAGTTTATAAACCTTCTATACCTATTGATCTGTTACTTCTTGGGAAGGCTCTTGGGAAGACTCCTCTTTTGATAAAGGCTCCTCTTGAACTTTTTCAGAGGCGGTGGTAGATGATAACTCCTTCTTTTTTTTCTCAATAAATTGGTGAATCTTTTTTAATCTCTCACTTTTAGCTTTGGACTTTCTGAAGGTAAGTTTTTCTTCCACCAATTCTATTATAGCAAGAGGCGCAGCATCACCTCTTCTCTGCCCAAGTTTTATGATTCTAGTATAACCACCTGGTCTATCTAAATATTTCTCTCTTAATTCTGAAAAGAGCTTTCTAACTACTTCTTTATCCTGAATAAAAGCTAAAGCTCTTCTTCTTGAAGCCAAATCACCTTTTTTAGCTAAGGTAATCATTTTATCGGCGTATCTTCTTAGTTCCTTAGCCTTAGCTAAGGTAGTTGTAATTCGTCCGTGTTTAAAGAGAGCTCTCACTTGATTTCTCATTAAGGCAATTCTATGTTCTGTGGTAGAGGTGAGTCTTCTACTTAATTTTCTATGTCTCATAAGTTTCCTCCCTCCTCAGCTTTTCCCTTATTGGGATACAACCTTAGGTGGTTTCCACTGAATATCCTTGATTCCTAAATGTAGATTAAACTGCTGCAACTTCTCTACTATTTCATCTAAGGATTTTTTACCAAAACTTCTAATTTTTAATAGTTCCGTCTCAGTTTTTTGCACCAGTTCTCCCACATAACTAATCCCTGCTGCTTTTAGACAATTCAAAGCCCTTCCAGAAAGCTCTAATTCTTCAACAGTCATATTTAAATAGTTACATATTGAAATTGGCTCCTTCTTCGTCCCAGCTAATGAAAAGACCTCCTCAGAGAGGAAAACCATAAGTTGTTCTACAAAGATTTTGACTGCCTGCAATAAAGCTTTCTGAGGATCAATGGTTCCATCTGTCCAAATCTCTAAGGTCAAACTATCATAATCACTACTTTTACCAACCCTTGCTTGTCCCACACTGTAATTAACGCGTGTTATAGGAGAAAAAAGACCATCTACCAGAATCAAACCAATTTCATTGTTTTTGGTATATTCTGCTGGTGCATAGCCTCTTCCCTTCTCAACTTTCACTTCAAGTCTTAACTCGCCATCTTGTGATACCGTGGCAATATAGTGTTCAGGATTAGCAACTACACCTATTTCAGTAGGAATTTGAAAATCCCCTGCTTTCACCTCAGCCGGACCTTTCTTTTCAAGCCTAAACATAAAAGGGCCCCCTCCCTCAAGCTTAAAACGAACTCCCTTTAAATTCAAAATGATGTCTGTCACATCCTCTACCACTCCTGGCAGACTAACAAATTCATGAGGTGCTCCTTCAATCCTAACCTCAGTAATAGCATATCCAGGTATAGAGGACAATAGGATCCTCCTAAGAGAATTCCCAAGAGTATGACCAAACCCTCTTTCTAAAGGCTCAATTATGAATTTTCCATAATAGGGGAATTGACTATCTTTATGGGTTTTAATACCCTGGGGTTTAATAAGTTCAACAGGTCTTTTCATAGGGTCCTTACTCCTTAAAAAAATTTGATTTTCTATCTGGAGTAAAATTCAATTATGTAAGATTCATGTATAGGGATAGTAATATCTTCTCTCGTAGGCAGAGATTTTACTCTACCTCTGAAATTTTCTACCTCAATCTCTAACCAAGTAGGTAAGCCCCTTTGAACTCTTACTTCTAAATTTTCTTGAATCTGAGGATTAGACCTATATTTCACCTTTAATTCAATTACATCGCCCGGTTTCACTAAAAAACTTGGAATGTCAACTGTCCTTCCGTTCACCAAGAAAAATCCATGATTTACCATTTGTCTTGCCTGAGCACGGGATTGAGCAAAGCCTAATCTATAAACCACATTATCTAACCTTCTTTCCAAAAGTTGAAGTAAATTATGCCCTGCTTGACCAGGCATATTAACTGCCATATCATAATATTTTCTCATCTGCTTCTCTGAAACTCCATAAATTCTCTTCACCTTTTGCTTTTCCCTTAAACGAATACCGTAATCAGATAGCTTTACTCTTAATTGCACAGGACCATGTTGCCCCGGCGGGTAACTTCTTCTCTCAAAGGCACAGGCATCGGTATAACATCTTTCTCCCTTCAAGAACAACTTCATTCCCTCTCTTCTACAGAGCCGACATCTTGCAGCGGTATATCTTGCCATAGATTATTCCCTCCTCTCTTACCCTATACTCTTCTTCTCTTGGGTGGTCTACATCCATCATGTGGAATGGGGGTCACATCTTTAATTAAAGTAACCCTAAGACCAGAGCCTTGCAAAGCTCTTAAGGCCGCCTCTCTTCCAGGCCCTGGACCTTTGACATAAACCCACACCTCTTTTAGGCCATAATTTAGCGCCTTTTTGAGGGCATTTTGCATGGCCAACTGGGCTGCAAAGGGTGTACCTTTACGTGTACCCTTAAAGCCTTCTGTTCCTCCACTTGCCCAAGATAAGGTATTTCCTTGTCTGTCTGTAATAGTTACTATGGTATTATTGAAGGTAGAATGTATGTGTACTATACCCTCGGAAACAGTTTTTTTAATTTTTTTCTTCTTTGCTTTAGTAGCCACTCCTGTACCTCCTTATTTTTTCTTTCTAAGAGAGCCAGGTCTCGGACCTTTTCTTGTCCTGGCATTAGACCTGGTTTTTTGTCCCCTTACTGGAAGTCCCATCTTATGTCTAAGTCCTCTGTAACAGCCTATATCCATAAGCCTTCTTATGTTGTTTCTAACCTCCTTTCTCAAATCTCCCTCAACTACATACTCCTTTTCAATGATTTGCCTAAGGCGATTAATCTCGTCCTCAGTAAGATCTCTAACCTTTTTAAACCAATCAATGCCAGCCTGAGAACAAATCTTTTGTGCTAAAGTTCTTCCTATTCCATATATGTATGTCAAGGCTATCTCTACAGCTTTTCTTTCTGGAACATCTACTCCTGCTATTTTTGGCATATTTACCCCCTCTATCCTTGTCTTTGTTTATGTTTAGGATTTTCACAAATAATTCGCACTACTCCCTTCCTTCTAATTACCTTACATTTTCTACATCTTCTCTTAACAGATGGACTTACTTTCATTTATGTTCCCTCCCTTTTTCCAATTCGGCTTTACTTCCCCGATATATAATTCTACCTCTGGTTAAGTCATAAGGGGACAATTCTACCACAACTCTATCCCCTGGCAAGATTCTAATATAATGTACTCTCATCTTGCCTGAAAGATGAGCTAAAACCAAATGCCCTGTTTCAAGCTCTACTTTAAACATAGCATTGGGTAAAGCCTCAACCACCTTACCCTCTAACTGAATCACATCTTCCTTTGCCATATTTACTCTCTTATAAAGCTGATAGTATTTTAGGCCCAGAAGGGGTTATAGCTACAGAATGCTCAAAATGACAGGCTAAACTTCTATCTTTTGTTACAGCTGTCCATCCATCCTCTAAAA